>CAZYTI010000036.1:0-12726 GCA_964650065.1 uncultured bacterium | reverse complement strand
GAGGAGCCATGGGAGCATGCTTAAAAGATATCCCCACCATTCCGTGGATCTCTTGACAAACTTGTACCGCAGTCCCATGTTATCCCATTCAGTAACCATTTCACGATCGATAAAAGGCAGCGTGGTCTTAAATCGGTTAAATTGAACAGTACCCCCCTCCCTGGGGAGTGTTTCCTCAATCGTCAAAATACCATGAAAGTCATTCACCTGTATGGTGGCTTCCAGTATCGAATCATTTTCCAGGAATTGTCTGTACTCCGTATACGAAATCTCGACTACTTACGGTTTTCTCAAATAGAAAATCTGGACGATATAAATCGCTCCCAGGAAGAGAAGTACCCAGAAAATGAGGGTTTTGGTGGCTTTTCTCCATTTATATTTGGGATCTTTTGTGGGATCTCTTTTCACATCCATAAGACCATTTTTCCTTAAGTTTACGAAAATTCGTTCTGTTGACGAATAATTTCGACTCTGAGTACCTTGACAGTCTTGTGTGTCACTTTGAATCGATCATCGATTCGCTGGCCGACAATCCAAACAATTTCTTCCCCCCCCGTGAGGAGAGGAATGGAAGCACGACGATAGACAGGGACTTTTTTATCAATTAAGAATTCGTGTACTTTCTTTTTATGGGTCATGCCCAGGGGGATAAACTTATCTCCTTTTCTAATCCTGCGTAGTCGTAACGGCAGAGATATCGTATCGTAATCCAAATATTCAACGCCCCGATCCGGTGTAAAAACGATTTCCTTCTCTGTGGGGTCCAGGATTTTAGAGTGGAGCTGAATATGAAGTCCGGATATGTCTACTGTCTCACCCGCCCGGACCGTACAATGGGGTATTGGCGATGGCTTTTTGGCGAAGACGATTCGATCTTTTTCTTTCAGGACTCGCCCACCGCAGGCCAATTCGACGATACTGCCCTTTCGCCCATTTTCTGCAAGATCCATTATCCGCCGGATCTTTTGCGAACTGATTTCCTCCCGAGCAAACAGCTCCTCAAATATTTGAAATATCACATATTTTTGTATCGCTTTAAAATAACTTAAAAATTTATCAATATCAAGAATAATTTCGTGGGGTGATCCGGAGATCAAGATCTTATCCCTGGCCTCCCTGGCTGAATATTTCAGATAACCTTCCGCCTCTTGACATGCATCCCCTGTACGGCAAATGGGTGAAACAACCTGATGACCCGAGGCATTTTCCAATACGGGTATCACATCCCAGCGAATACGATTTCGCAGGAATTTCCTATCCCGATTGGAAGCATCCTCGACGAAATCCAAACTCCGCTCGACCGCATAAGATTCTACTGTCCCCCTCGACACAAAAAGCAAAGGACGAATCACCCTATCTCTCGTGGGACGCATCCCCCCCATCCCTCTGAGTCCGGATCCCCTGACCAGATTCATCAATATGGTTTCGGCCTGGTCGTTGGCGTGGTGTCCCAATGCCAAGCGGTCGTAATTGAGTCGATCAAGAAGCGCATATAAAAATTTATATCTGACCTCTCTTGCCCCTTCCTCTATGGATATTTTATTTTTCATCGCATATGTCCGGACATCCTCCTTCTTATGATAAAAAGGAAGACCATTTCGATGCACCAGGTCACGAACAAAAAGTTCATCTTTATCGGCCATCTTTCCCCGAAGACCGTGGTTCACGTGGGCCACACCGAGGGTGAGATCCCATGATAGCCGAATGCTTAAAAAAAGGTCCAATAATACCCTTGAATCCATGCCACCGGAAACGGCCAATAGAACCTTGTGACCCTTGACCAGCATGCCATGTTTCTGAATAAACGATTCAAATGATTTCAGAAGTGAAATTTGTATCTTCTCCATTCCGAAGATTTACCCCTGCTTCAATTTGGTTTTGTCAAAAAATAACCACAGAGAACACAGAGTATTGTTCTTTTCTCTGTGAACTCTGTGGTTTCATGTCTTTCGCTCTTTTAGCATAAAACTTTTGACACTACCCTCCAATCTCTTTTTGATAATCTTCCATGGTATCCACGTCTCGGGCGATACCCGGGGCATCGACTTCCACCTCGACGATATCGTCGGCGTGGTTATGGATGATGGTATGAAGGCCCTCTTCCGGGCCTAACCGCAGCACTTCATGCTTCAATGCGATATCGATGAGGATCGGATGGCCTCTTTTATGATTGTACACCGGTAACACGATGGGTTTGCCGGTTTTTCGATACATCCCGATCAATCGGTTGAAAACATAAACCGGGATCGATGGCTGATCCCCAAGTACAATCATGACCGCTATTGCCATCTCGGGAATATGCTTTAGACCCCATTGGATCGATGACAGCATGCCCTTTTGAAAATGAGGATTCACACTTATCTCAATGGAAAAATGTTCAATTTTATCGGCTATTTCCCCGGCGTTGCACCCGAGAATCATCAGCGTCTTATCCACGTCTGACCGAATGGTATTGTTGACCACCGTTTCGATGATGGTCTGGTTTTTAAAGGGAAGTAATAGCTTTGGAGAACCCATTCGCCTGGATTCACCCGCTGCCAGGATCAGGGCCCAGACCATGGGTTAACCTGTGGATAATCACGACTTTCCCGACGTACCAGGACTAATTTTGCTGCAATACTCACGGCGATCTCCTGTACGGTTTTTGATTGAATATCGAGTCCAATAGGTGCATCGATCCCATCGAACTGAGCCGGCGTTGCCCATTTTTCCTTTATAAATTGTGTCCGCATGAGACGGACTTTTCGTTTACTGCCGATCATACCGATATATGCCGCCTCAGAAAAAATACACTGTCTGAGTACCTCGGCGTCGTTTTTATGGCCCCGGGTCACGATGACGATATATGTCTCGGGAGAAATATCCATCTCTCGCATCGCTTCATCGATATCGGCAACAACGATGAGATTTGCATCGGGAATCCGCTTTGAATTGGCAAAATCGGCTCGATCATCGATGACTGTGACTTCGAACTCTAACAATCTGCCCAGATGAGACAATGCCTGACCGATATGTCCGGCCCCGGCAATGATCAGATGAGGCAGAGGATACACCGGCTCGATAAAAAGCAATGTCTCTTCACAATGATTGGAAAAAACCGGCTCTTGACTATGAATCACCATGGGTTTTTTTTCACCGAACGATTCCCGGATTTGCTCATTATTCGAATGAATAAATCCGACTTTAATTTGTAGATTCTCACTCCACTCAATCCAGATTCGTTTTATCGATATATTACCGCCGGAATGCCGCCCAATGGCTGTTGTCAATATCCCCGGTTTCCGTCTTTTGAGAGATCCCATCATTTCTGTAAATATTTTCTTATGTTTCTCCGGCCGGCCATCGATCAGGATTTCAACTTCACCACCGCATATGGCCCCGGTTTTTTCCGATATATCATGCGAACAGTCGAAAGCATAGAAAGCGGAGCGCTTCCTTTCGAGGACATCGAGAGCCCGCTTTTCAGCATCTCCTTCTAAAATTCCGCCTCCCACCGTTCCCGAAATCAAACCGCGGGTCGTAAACAAGGCCGAAGCGCCTGGAATTTGAGGACGATGGTTGCCAGGGCCACCGGAACCTTTTTGTTGATTTGATCCAAGGTTTGAGAATAAATATTTTCCAATTTATAATCCTTCTAACAAAAATTAACCACAGAGCACAGCAGAGTATCTATTTCTCTGTGTTCTCTGTGGTTTCTTATTTTTTTCTTTTTTCATAAAACTTTTGACACTACCATTTATAATCCTTCTACCAAAAATGAACCATAGAAACCAATTATTCCTTCCGGAGTGCCGGCAGAAGATCACCAGCCGTCGCCTTGTGAGTAGCCAGGGTTATCCAAACAAGACCATTTGCCACGACCAATATGAAAAAGAAAAGCAGGGTGAAATAGGGTATTTCGGATCCACTGGTTTTCATGGACGGTAGCGTTGCCAGAAAAGCCGAGACGATACCGAAGAAAATACCCGTCAGCATGACGATGATATGTTCAGACAATAGTATTTTTAATATCAATTGACGTCTAAAACCGATGGCCCGGAGTAATGCCAACTCGCTTCTTTGTTCATTCACATTGCGCCAGACCACGATGCCCAGACCTATACTGCCTAAAATGAGACCAAAGCTTCCCAGGAAGAGAAAAATGGATAGATAGGTGTTCTGGACTCTGTTAAATTCAGCGAGTCGCCTGGCCGTCGGTGTGAGATCCAGACCCTGATCCCTCAATGCCCATAGGAATGTCTCTGAAATGGGTTCCAGATGATCAGACGGTGCATCCAGGAGTAAGAGCCGATATCCACTGATCGAAGGATACTTTTGAATAAATGCATCTTCGGATATAATGATATTTCCTTGAAAAATTGAATTCGCTATTCCACCGACCAATTGAATGTTGAAAATCTCGCCCCTTTCATCGATGTAAGTCAAGGTATCGCCAACAGTTTTTCCCAGGCCCCATACGATAACCGTTTCATCGGCAATACCGGGAATCGTATTATTTGAGAGATTTTGCTTGAGAACAGACCATGGATTTTCAGGATCAGCTTCGGGGGTCGTTTTTAAAAAAGTGAAAGCACCCCGCAGTCCGAGTTCATCAGGATTCACACCGATCAACCGGGGTGTGGAAACACGGTTGAGATTGAGACAGCTGGCGTCATCCCCTTCTTTCACACGAAACTGGACAGACCGCACCCCATGCAAAACTGTCTCTTCCAATCCATAAAATTGTCGGCCTTTTTTCGTGTTCAGATCATGCAAGATGGGGACGGTTGTTTCTCCAAATAAAGCGAAACCACCGGTCCCCGATTCCCGATGACTAGAATCCATTAAAACACTTTTTCGATTTGCCCCCACTGTAAAGATGATAAATAGCCCACTGGCTAAAAGTCCAACGAGAGTCACACTCCGGGTGCGTCTTCGGACTGTGTTTTGTACCCCCAGGGTTACCGCAGTGAATCGATGGTCGCGTCTCTGTCTTCCCAAGTGATAAAGAACAATATTAACGAAAGTAACGCCTCCGACGAGAAGAAGCAGTCCGGCCGTAAAGAAGACGAAAAAACGATCCTGACTGCTCTCAGAACCGGGCATCACCAATAGGATAATGGCTGTCATTAAACTGAATGTACAACTAATGATGCTGATCCAAATATGCTTTCCTTTTTTTAGCTCTAATCGGGTGAGCCCCCTTTGTAATCCTGATATTGATTCTTGAACCTGTTTTCCGGAAGCCAACCCTATGGCGAACAGGGCCATGACGACACCCAGGAAAATACCAAAAACCATCGTAGACCATTTTACATGAATGTTCAAGACTGAAGTTCCTACAGCACCATGCCAAACGGTTTTTAATCCAAAAAGCAAAATCTGATTGTACAGGATTCCCACCACCCCACCCAACATCCCGCCCATGATCAACAGGATGGCTCCCTCCCCGAATATGAATCCCTTGATGGTTTTCTTTTCAAATCCCAAAGCCAATAGGATACCATGCTCTTTTGATCTCGTCTCCACACCAAAAACAAACAGCAAGGCGGTCAACAACAGAGCAGCCACAATGATGAAGAAGCTCAATCCAAGAAATAACCGGGAAAAATCGACAGACTGTTCACCGGCCCGGAGGCCTTCCCCTTTGATATTTCTGAAAACAAATCCGATGAGGGCCGGATCGATACCCTTTTTAAGTCGAGCACGGATCTCATGCTTCTCCAAATGATGAAACTGAATCCCGGTGGATTCACCAAAGCGATTTCGCCACATCTCCTGAGCCGCATGCAACGTCACAAAGGCTTTGGGTATACCGCCATATTGATCCCAGTAAGCTTCATCCTTATCTCGTATTTTCCCCAAATCCATCTCAACGCCCGGATCCCAGTCCCTGCAGTTTTCTTCACCCACAAGCCCCGGAAATTGGGGTAAAAAATCTTGACCACGAAGGGTATTGATGGGAATAATCGACTTAACTCGGAAAATCGCGCTCTCTTCGATCAACGCCTGCATTGGACCCAGGGTATAAAAGGTAAGCACGATTTGATCCCCCCGTTGCACATTCAGATCTCTGGCTAACCAATCGGTGATGATGATTTCGTCATCTCTCATATCTGAAGGGACGATGGGTTTTCCGGGGGCAGACACGAAGGAATAAGGCGTAGACCTGTTCTCCGCCCCAATATCATTCACGAAATAAGTCATAACCGGTTGGACATTTTCGTCTATTTTTTTCGCTGCCTCCACAAGGGCTTGATCGAGAAAGAGCCGCCCGGACCGTAGTTCTATGATAAGATCTTTACCCTGTTCGATCAACTCAAGATTGGCATCCTCCAGGGTCCAAACTTGCCTGAAGGCATCATTTATGGATTGGATGTTCAGTGGTATCGAGCTGTTCTCTGAAATGAGTAAGCCGTTGGCCCGACCTTCCAGTCCCATTTCTCCGGACAGAAATGTCAATGAAACGAACACATTGTAAGGGGCGACCTGATTGGATTTTATTTGAAAATTTCCAAATTCATTCGATGAAGCGATGGATCTGACACGCATCCGTCTCACGAACATCGATTTTGTATCTACTGCGAAGGGAATATCCCTGGGTAGCAGGTCCAATTTTCCGACACGAAGTAAAAACTCATCCCCTGCGGTCAAGCCCAGCTCGGATGCCAGGGGACGGTTGATAATGGCTTCGCCTGGTAACAGGTGATCAAAAATTTCTGGCAATTCGCCCATAGCTCCAAAACGTGCATCCACACCGATTACGTTGATGTGATTCAACCTTTTCTGACCACCCTCTGCAACGGCAATGCCCTGGGTTTTCAGAACAGGGGCAATGAGGGTTTCCAGGGATTGGGTAAGTTCATTGGCAAGTTCCATTCGGAAATAACGATCCCCTGAAAGAAGGACGAATTCCGTGGTACCCAGTCGATCCAAGACGATCTTTTGTAAACTGTAACGCACTGAATCACCGACCACCAGCGCACCCACGAGAATGGCGGTGCTCATGGCAGTGCCCAAGACAACCCAGATATGGGTTGCTCTATAATGTTTGAGACTACGAAGTATGAATTTCCAGTAATTCATGCGCTTTTGAGTACACCATTTTGAAGGATAAACTGTCTGTCCAGCTTACGGGCGAGTCCCAACGCGTGGGTCACTACGATCAGGGTGATCCCTTGTTCCCGGTTCAATTCGATCAATAGCCGACCCAGTTTCTCGGATGACGACCGATCCAGAGATCCCGTGGGTTCATCGGCCAAAATAAGTTTCGGTTTGTTCATAAGGGCACGGGCAACAGCGACACGTTGCTGTTCACCCCCGGATAACTGTGCGGGAAAGTGATAAAGGTGATTCTCTAATCCGATTCGCTGTAAAAGTTGTTGGGCTCTGTTCTTGAACGTTTCAGATTCATTTTTGGCTCCGGAAGGAATCGTTGGAATCAAAACGTTTTCAATAACATTACACTGTGGCAGGAGATGGTGGAGTTGAAAAACAAAGCCAATATCCCGATTACGAAACCTGGCAAGTTCCGAATCATCGAGGGTGGACAGGTCGGTTCCCTCAAAAATAACAGAACCGGAATCCGGTTTATCCAGGGCGCCCATCATATTTAACAGCGTACTCTTCCCGGATCCTGACGGCCCCACGATGGCTACCGTTTCACCCTCTGCCACTTCAAGAGAAATTTCTTTCAGTACCGCATTGGACTCCAGACCCATTGGATTCGGATACGTTTTGTTTATATGGTTTAAAACGAGTAACAATTGAGGGCTCCCTCTCATAAAAAACGGTTAATGAAATGTAAAAGTTGGAAGTGCCTAGAGTGCCTAAAACAGTCTCGTCGTTCTTTAGGCATTTCCAACTTCGGGCACTTTAGCGCACTTTAATTAACCTATTATCTTGAACCGACTGTTTATTATTTCCTTGGTGCTTCATTTCATAAATTCAGTGACGTATTAAAAAGATATTCGACAGGATTACAGGATTAACAAGATAACAAATATCCTGTTTATCTTGTTAATCCTGTCCAAAATTTTATGTCATCGTATTAATGAAATTATACACTTAGTTCCTCATAGACCTGCAAAATCTGCTTTGTCATCTCCTCTATTGAAAATCGATTGATAACAGATTCTCTCCCCTGATTTCCCAACAGACGTGTTTTTTCGGGATCCAACAGAAGTGTCGCCATGGCATTGGCCAGGTTTTCACTACGATTCGGTTCATAAATGATACCGCCATTTGTTATTTCAATAAATTCCGGATAACATCCGACATGAGGCTGGACGACCGGAACACCTGCGGCAAGGGCCTCTAAAAGATAGGTGCCAAATGCCTCACCTCCAGGAACCGGAACGGAAAGAAGGGTTAAGTCCTTTAGGAACCGAATGCGGTCATTCCTCTCAAATGTTTTGAAAATCCGGACATCGTTCAGGTATCCCCGCCCGGATAATTTTCTTTGGATGCCGTTCACAAAAGATTTATCCTCCCTGGAATACCCCCCCGTCATATACAACTTCAGATCGCGAAATTGTTTTTCATTCTTTAATTGAATATAGGCATCGACCAGAATGTCGAGGCCAAAATATTCAGACATTCGACAAAGATACCCTATTACAGGAGGGTCAAATGGTAGCCCTGACTGCTCATATCCCTTAAAATTGATACCGTCGTATACAATTCGTACTTTCTCCGGAGGGATACGCATGCGCTTTTGTGAGAGTTCGGCAAAACAGTGACTCGGCGCAACGAATCGATCAACATCATCGGCCCTGTCGGCCATAATGTTCCATACCCGACTCTGATATGCTTCACCCATGAGATCAATCCACTCATTTTCATCCTGCAGCGAACAAACGATGGCCGCTCCCAACTGTTTCTTCATGCTGCGGGCAACTCCCATTAAAAGGGCATTTGATAAATGGACAATATCCGGCTTGACCTCTGTTTTCAGGTATTGGATCAGTTGATCCAACTCAGCAGACTGACGACCGTCCTCCCCCCTCAGCATGGAAAGCGTCATTTCTTCCAGCCCACGTGTCTGCGTGGGTTTCGATTGTTTTGCTGCAAAGTTTAAAAGCCGGTACGAATCGAAAAAGCGAGTCAACCATCCGGGTGCATACCGCCAAAGGGGAACTTTCTCCTTGAGGTACATATTGATTGCCCCATAAAAAATGGGTGCATCGCCCGTCACAGATTCGTCATCGACATTCAACGGGAGGTACATGGGAATCATCTGAACATCGTGACCCTGGTCCATAAAAGTGCTCAGCAATGCTTTATCACGCAAACAATTTTTACAATAAAAATTACCTCCCGAACCCGGTGTCAAATGAACAATTTTCATGAGTCTTCTCCGAATGCATAAAGCCGTCCATCTTCGCCACCGATGATGATCATTCCTCCGGCAACGGCCGGACTGCTAATCAAGGCCGCGCCGATTTCATACGACCATATCATATCGCCGGTTTCAAGTTTTACAATATAGAGACGTCCGTCCGTGGATCCAACGACCACCCGATCTCCCACAATGACCGGTGAACTATCCACCTCATCCCGAGTTTTGAAAGTCCAGACATTTTGCCCGGTTTTTCGATCGATGCAATGAAGCATTCCATCCCTGGATCCGATCAATATTCGATCCATCCCAACGGCAGGAGATGAAAAGAATTCACCGCCCCCTTCCTTGTCCTCATATTCCCAAACGATTCTTTTTTCAGGTATGTCTATACAAACCAGTTTATTATTATAATGACCGACATAGGCACGATGATCGACGAGGGCGGCAGAACCGGCGATATATGAACCCGCCCATACGGCTCCGTATCTCGAACCATCGGCAACGGTAACGATGTGAAGATGCTCATCGCAACCGCCAAATACTACATGCACGCCATCCGTTGCTGGTGATCCATTGATGTAATAATCCGTTTCATAGGTCCATATTAATTTTCCGGTTTCAGCTTGAAAACAGTACATCCTGGTATCGTAACTCCCAACCATGATGGTGATTTCTTCCGTTTCGGGTTTCCGGGCCCAATTGGCGGAACCATAGATCTCACCCTGCATTTTCGTTTGCCATCGAATCTGTCCGGTCTTTGCATCGATCGCAAAAAAATCACCGCTCAACGAACCGATATAAACGGTCTGATTCAGCAGCAGCGGTGAAGCCTCAATCCAATCACCGGTATCGAAAGCCCAATTTTTTTCCCCATTCACCAGATCAATCGAATACACTTTCCCATCCAGGGAACCGATATAGACGCATCCGGATCCTATGACCGGGGATGAGATGATTCCATCTTCCGCTTGAAAGGACCACAAAAGTTTGAGTTTGTCCGGAAGCGATGTTTCGGCAACGCCCGACAATTCCGTATCCCCACGAAAAATAGGCCAACTTACCGTTTCAAGGTTCGTTCTATCATCGTTTTCCTGCTTTCCGGAACATGAAAATATAAGTAGAGGAAGCAATGTGACAATGAGCCTGCGCTTAAGATGGGTCATGGTTCATTTCCTCATTTCTATCACGCCATGCCAGCGCCGCCGTCGGACAGGCTTCCACACATTCCCGGGCCGCTGTATTCAATCCTGCTTTTAATGATTCATTAAACGGGGGCGCAATCCTGACATTGAAGCCGCGACCGATAAAAGTTAATCCCAGTTCTTCCTGTGCTTTTCGTGTGATCTGTACGCATAAGCCACATTTGATACACTTTCCCGGTTCATATATGACATGGTCGTGGTGAACATGTTTTTCAATTAATTTTCTTTGATCCACCCGGAATCGTTTCTGATCGGCCTGGTATTCATCGGCATATTTTCGCAATCGACATGAAATACGCTTTCGACAGTCGCAGTGAAGACATCGACCCGATTCCTTATGGACTTCGGGCGCCGTATACCCTTTCTCCTGACCATTAACCGGACGTATGGGTCCGAGCCGACTTGCTTCTTTCAATAATTCATCTTCCTCACCCTCACGAATTTTCCCCATGGTTGAGTTAAATCTCCTGGGTAGCCCGGTCACCTCGTCCCGGTTGATGAATTGATGGACAGATTCAGCGATGACTCTCCCATGTGCAAGAGCACGAACAGCCCTTCGACTCTCGCCAATCACATTGCCGCCGGCAAAAACGCCCGGAATCGTCGTCGCGTATGTTTTTTTGTTCACATGAATACCCCGGGAGGTTTTTTCAATTTGCACGGCTTCAAACAATTCGAGATCGATCGTCCCCACTGCCAGAACAACAGCATCAAAATCATGACGTATCTCTTTCAATAGGAACGATTTCCCTAAAATTTGTTCCTCATGGAACTTTATCCCCAAGGTCAATATTTGATCAATTTCCCGATTGAGAACAGACCTGGGCAACCTATCTTCCCCGATACCATACCTTAACATGCCACCGGGTTCTGCATGGGAATCATACAGGTCACAATGGTGTCCATATTGAGCCAAATAGTAGGCCGCGGACAATCCTGCAGGACCTGCTCCGATGACGGCGACTTTCTTACCGGACGCGTCTCGACACGTGGGTGTAAATGGAGAAGATTGGGCAAGATCGAGATCTGCAACGTATCTTTTCAACAGGCAAATCGCAAGTGGCGCATCGATGAATTTTCGGGTACATCCTTTTTCACATGGAGCCGGACAGATACGTCCGAGAACAGCGGGGAGGGCAATATTTCTTTTGATGGTGATGATGGCGTCCTGATATTTCTTTTCCCCAATCTGCCGTATCATCAATGGAATATTCATATCGGTCGGACATGCGCGTTGGCAGGGTGCATTACAATCGCCGACGTGTTCACTCAATAAAAAATCGATTGCGTCCTTTCGCGCTTCTCTGACGCGTTGGGAATTCGTAACGATTTCCATTCCTTCCGAAACAGGTGCGGAACAAGCCGGAAGCAGTTGATCGGACACCAAATCATGCACGATACATATCATGCATGAGGTAAATTTTTCGAATCCGTCCAAATGGCACAATGTTGGAATATGGACATCGAGGCGCCTGGCAGCATCCAAAATGGTAATGTTCTCAGGAATTGTCACTTCCCGATCATCTATTTTTAGTTTCACCGATTTCATGTGACTATTATGGAATCATTTGGACATAACTGTCTGCAACCATCACATTTGATACATTTATCCTGAATAATTTCGTGTTTTTGATAAGGCGTGATGGGAATTGCACCTGCCGGACAATTTTGGGCACATAAGGTGCATCCAATGCATTCATCGGTTATGGAATAAGTAATCAGTGCTTGACATCGTTTGGCCGGACAAGTTCCATTGATGTGTGCCTCATACTCTTCTCTGAAATAGGCAAGTGTCGTCAGTACGGGGTTTTGGGCGGATTTACCCAAACCGCATAGACTGCTCTGTTTCGTCTTGATTGCAATTTCTTCCAGCTTATCGAGATCCTTATGACTCCCCTCGCCTTCACATATTTTTTCAAGAATATGCAACATTTGATGTGTTCCAATACGACAAAATGTACATTTACCACATGATTGATCACATGTAAAAGCGAGAAAATATCTTGCGATATCCACCATACAATCGGAGTCGTCCATGACCAATAATCCACCCGATCCCATCATCGCACCCACCTGGGTCAGAGCCTCAAAATCGACCTTGATATGTGCCATTTCAGCGGGTATGCACCCCCCCGAGGGTCCGCCAATCTGAACGGCTTTGAATTGTCTGCCCTCCTCCATCCCACCTCCAATATCCTCAAC
>CAZYTI010000035.1:0-12810 GCA_964650065.1 uncultured bacterium | reverse complement strand
TCAAAGATGAATAAAGCGCAAGGAGTTTCTTTTTTTCATTGGACCAGTTGTACTTATTCAAAGCGGCCTTCAGCCCGTTACGACCCAATTTTTCACAGAGTTTCGAATTGTCTCTCAACTGTCCGATAGCCTTTTTCAGTGCCTCTCGGTTATACGCCACGACCAGACCACAGGTCTCTTTTTCAGTAATCTGACCGCTACGGGTTCCCTGAGTCGTAATGATCGGTCGGCCCGCAACCATGGCTTCAAATTGTTTGTTGGCCGAAGCGATTCGGTTATTCATATCCCGTGGATCGATCATGCATACGACGCCGTGACTTTCCATTGTCAGGGGAATGACGTCCCGGGAAGGGATTAGACCCAGGAATTCAACATTATTCAGAAATTTTGATCGTTTTCGAACTTCTGAAGTAAGGGGGCCTGAACCGGCAATGATGAGATGAACTCCTTCCATATGAGCAACGACATCGATGAGTTCCAGGATGAAGCGTGGTCTGGACAAAGTGCCAATGTAGCTCAATGTGAATTCCTTTTTTGAAGGTGGGCGATAGGCTCTATGTCGGATGTCTTTACAGTTCAAGACCGTTATGGATTTTTTGTAACCCAGTTGTGAAAAGTATGGATCGTAAGTCTCCTCGGCCATGATGAGATGATCGACTGTTTTGACACCTTTTCGCTCCAGGAAATTGGAATAGGGTTTTACCAGTTTTGCCCAACCTCTATTCAGTACGTAGGGATATATCTCATGAGCATCGTATATCAATGTAATGTTCCGTTCTTTTTTCAAGGACATGCCTATTGACAGCGTATCCAAATCATGACAGTGGATCACATCGAAATCGATATGCTTTGACATCTTTTTGACGGCCTTCCAGAACAAAGGGATCCGGATAGACCGTCTATTCATCACCTTTGGCCTATCGTCCGTTTGAACTCGATAAACAGTGATGGAGTCAACTGTTTTTTTCTCTTCCCTGCCTGTTCCCATGGCACAATCCACGACACTGACATGGTAACCGTTCTCGGCGAGAGCCCGTGCCTCGGAATCGACTCGAGAATCATTGAAAAAATTATTGAAGACGACCATTAAAATCTTCATGACATCATTTTCCGGAAAGTGTCATTTTGTTTATCCATGGCATGTATTACTCAAATTTTATGTTATGCCGGTTTTGTCGATTCATATCCACGTCGTCGAAGAGTCCGGCTAATTTTTCCGTTCCCTTTTTACGATCAAATTTTTCTACATGATCCCACTGAATGGGATCATTGAGGATGTCATTCCCCTTTCGCCATGATTGAAAGGATTCCCATAAAATAGCCTTTATTCTCTCGACATCCCTGAAGCGAACGGTGAATCCTGTCGCGGTTTTTCGAACCAAATCGGCGGCCTCACCCCGGTCCGCCAGACATAAAATAGGCACACCGGATCGAAGGTATTCAAACAGTTTTCCCGTCATGATCAGCTCATTATTTTTCCATTCCGGTATGAGCAAAAGCAGTAGATCGGCCCCTGCCGTATATCGAAGACATTCCCGATGGGGCATATGGGGTATCACTTTAATTTTATTTACGATCCTCTTATCCTTGAACATGGGAACAACATCTTCGCCGATTCGGCCAATGAAGTTCAAACGGACTTTTTGCCCAAATTCGGGCCCGTCTTCACTGAGTTGTGCCACAGCCTCCAGCAGAGGGCCCGGATGCATTTTTGTGTTCATCGTTCCTGTGTAGGTGATAGTAAAATAGTCGTCAATCACAGGCTCGATTGCGTGGAAGTCTTCGGGATCGTATCCATTGGGGATCACGGTTCCCTTGTCATTTTCCCAATTCCCGTATTTTTCCTTCAAACCAGCGAAGATCCGACGATTAATAGAAATGATCCGATTCGCTTGAAATAAGAGTCGTCTTTCCATGAAGTTTTCGAGACTTTGAGACAGTTGAGGACGGGGGAAATAAAAATAGGCCTGAGTCCATGGATCCCGATAGTCGGAGATCCAGGGAACTTTGGTCAATGCGCTGAGGAGCCCGCCGATCACGGCCGTGGTAAACGGGGGAGACGTCGTGAAAATGATCCTGATCTTTTCCCGGTGAATGATTCTTAGACCATACCACAGAGCAGAGGGAAGCCAACCGATTCTGGCGTCGGGTATAAAGAATGCGGCGCGAATAAAGATGGCCAATCGTTTCAGCACAGTGGTCTTTTTATTTTCTCCCGCAGCAATGGCCGAGAGATCCGCTTTGGCCATATCCTGCACCATTTTACCGTACCACCGGTAAAGATCGGGAGCCGGTGTTCTGATTATTTTTACATTGGCGGGTATTTCCGAACAAAGAGAGTCATCCCGTAAGATATAGTCTTGAGCCCTTGCCGTTAATACGACCGGTTGCCAGCCGGAATGATGTAGATATTTGACAAATTTCGAAACTCTTTGAACAGCAGAGCCACCGGCCGGAGGGAAATAGTAGGAGATGAACAGTACTCTTTTCATGTCCGTGTCCTATGGTTTTGAAGCGACGATCACGATCCCTGTGCCGCGTTTGTTCGGCCACCAATAATCGATTATCATCAGGCTGAAAATGAGAGGGAACAGCAGAATAAGATAAAAAAAGGCTGAACCCTTACCTAAAAATCCATGTCCCATCAGCCGCATGGTATTCCGAATGCCCCATCGCCAGGCTAAATCTCCCCAAACTCCATAGCTATAGATCATCCTATCCAGACGGAATCCAACCAGGCCGAATTTCTGTATGATCATTTCTTCTGAGTAGCCAACTCGGAAATGTTCACCGACAAATTCGCCATCTTCCCGATGTTTGCGGTATGCTGTGGGTGTGGAAACGATGAGATGTCCTCCCGGTTTCAAGGCTTGGAAGAGGTGATATAATAGTGTTTCATCATCCTGGATGTGCTCCAATACATCGATGGATAGAATCAGTTCAAACCGATCCTGATAAGCGAGGGTGGCCAGGTCCTTCTCCCGGAATTCGAGACGATCCAATCCCAATGATTGAGCAAATCTATTTCCATCGGCCACATGATCGGGATCGATGTCGAGACCGAGTACATGGGCCTTCTTGAGTCGTTGGACACAATAATAACTATACTGTCCAAAGCCTGATCCAGCATCCAAAATGACGATTTCACTCTTTTTTCCCAGCGGCAGCTCCCTAATGGCCCGTTTAACATACCATTCTCGGAGAAAAAGTGTCCCAAGGCCTTTATAAAAGATCTTTCGGAAGATCACGCTTTTCCGGATCCATTGCTTGAACATTTTTTTTACGGGTTCGTATTCCAGATCAGTCTCCAGTTATGATTTGCCAATATTTCGTCCCAACCCGATCTTTATGAACTTAAATTCATAGAGCGTAATGCTTGAGGCGTGGAGTGTGTCATGTCGCGTTAAATGCTTCCCGCACGATGCTCTATGTTTTTTTTAATTGTAACAGTTCTTCAATGGCTTTTGACATTTTGTCCCAGGTATATTTTTGTTTTTCTTTCCTGACATTTTTGGTGAAAGCATCTTCTTTATTTTCTCGGTAAAATTTGAGAATCGATTTTGTTATGGCATCGGTGTCTTCAGGAGGGACGACGTATCCACATTTATCATGGGGAACCACCTCGGGGAGTCCACCCACATTGGTGACCAGGACCGGTCTGTCATAATGGTAGGCCACCTTCACTATGCCACTTTGGGTGGCAGAAATGTAGGGTAGTACCACCATGTCGGCAGCACAGAAATAGCGATTGACCTCTTCATTCGGAATGAAGCGGTCACAAACGGTGACACGGCTTTTCAAACCAAGTTCATCGATGAGTTGGAGAATTTCCTCTCGACCCTCGTAGAACTCGCCGCAGATGATCAGACGAACAGGAAAATGTTCAACGATGACAGGCATCGCTTTGATGAGATACAGTAGTCCCTTGTATCTCCGTATATACCCAAAATAGAGGAGTACCCGTTCCTCACGGATGTTCAATGAGGTCCTGGCATCTTGTTTTAAAATCGATGGAGGAAAAATCTTATAAACAGGATGGGCGACTTTTCGGTATACGGCGTCGTGTCTATATATCAGGAGGTCCTTTAAAACGGTCCTGGATTGGACGATAAAATAATCGATAAATCTGAGTCCGATTCGGTTAAGCGTATGATCACCCAATTTCTTTTCGTGGGGTACGATGTTGTGACAAATATAAAGTGTCCGAATCCCCAAGCAATATTTGGATAGGAAGGCGATGGTCGCATAACAGGGTGCGAAAAAGGGCATCCAATAATTAAAAATGATTGCATCCGGTTTGATTTTTTTTATCCTGAAAAATGCACGTACCCAACTCAATGGATTGATGGAATCCAGGAGGGGTGTCGAATCGATATGTATGAGTTCGGCGCCTTCATCTTTCTGTGTTTTTCCAGGAAATAAGAGAGAAGGATACTGTCTTCTGAAGGATAGGACCCGAACGTCATGTCCACATTTCCATAACTGATGATAAAGTAGTGCGGCATAGTGGGCCATCCCTCCACGGAGAGGATAGGCGGTGCTGACGAGAACGATTCGCACGTCATACCCCCAATGTACGCCGGATGGAGTATTTTTGATTTGTCGTGTGAGATTGGGTGATCATTTCACCCAGGAGACCAATGGAGATGAATTGAATTCCAAGGATGATGAGCAAGATACCGATGTAGAGCAAGGGACGGTTTGTTAACCAGGTCGCTTTTATCAGTCTGAGAATCAACAAGTAAATTGTGATTCCTGTCCCGATGAGCGTCGAGAACAGGCCGATTAATCCGAAGAGATGAAGAGGACGCTTGGTATACTTACTGAGAAACATGACGGTCATCAGGTCCAAGGGTCCCCGTAGGAAACGGGACAGGCCGTATTTGGTCTTTCCATGTTTCCTGGCCCTGTGGTTCACCTCGATCTCGCCAATCCGAAAACCCTCCCATTTTGCCAGAGCAGGAATATACCGGTGCAATTCTCCGTACACGTTTATCGTTTCAACGACTTCCCGCCGATATATTTTTAATCCGCAATTAAAATCATGTATAGGAAGACGGGTGAATTTGGCAGTGACAAAATTGAAGAATCGTGAAGGAATCCTTTTTGAAAGAGGGTCTCTTCTTTTTCGTTTCCATCCGGAAATGAGATCGTATCCGTCACGCAATTTTGCTATCAATTTGGGTATTTCATTGGGATCATCCTGGAGATCCGCATCCATTGTCACGATCATGTCACCAGTGGCCACTGAGAAACCCGCAGAAAGGGCATCGGATTTACCGAAATTTGTACGAAATTGAATGACCTTCGTACGCGCATCCGCTTTGTGGATTTTTTCCAGGGTATTGAAAGAGCCATCGGTCGAGCCATCATCCACGTAAATCACTTGGAATGAAATATGATTGTCTTCACAGACACGACAGATTTCCTCGTGAAGTTCGTTCAGTGATTCGCTTTCGTTGTAAAGGGGGATGACAATCGAAAGTGTAAAATCACTGTTTTTAGTACTTTGGGACTCATAATTCAATGGTTTCCACTCCTTCGGGAAGACGGACATCAAACCATCCGTTCTTCATTGATCGATTTGGTTTCACCGTATCGTACACGAGTGTCAATCGCTGTCGGGGTTGAGAATTTGTCATGCGAACGACCTGTGGAAAGAAAATGCCTTTTCGTTTTCGAAATTCCCGTCCTTCCCAGGTCCACTGTAATTCTCCGTTGGTGTCCCGTTTCTCCCATCGTGTCACCATCGGTCCTCTGGGTTCGATCCAGATCTTTTCGCCGTAGCCCAAGTTGAGTATGTATTTTCTGGATTCAATGGTCACTGACAGGAGGGAATCATTTCCCGGCGTATATGGAACAGGAAGGCCCAAGATGCCTTGAAGCATCTCCGATGATGCAAAATCAAACGGCAGGATGCCATTTTCCTGCATGCTTTGTATCGTTCCCTTGTATACCAGGTTCTCTGCTGGAATAAAAAAAAGAGCATTATCTCCTCCGAACCGTCCCACTGCCATATCAATGCCCAAAGGTCCTTCCATTTTGAGCCAGAGGGAATCCGGCAGCTTTACGGAAAATTGCATTGATCCACGAAAGGCACCCTCCGCCGACTCGATGGTCATATTGGTTCGCCCCTGGAAAGTCTGAAGTTTTGCAGCATGTTTTTCGATATTATGAACGAGCAGGCTGGGATGGACCGGCGTGAGGGGTCTATTGGAAATGAAGGGTGCTGTACATCCCGAAATGAGGGTGAGAGTCAATATCATTAAAAGAATACGGCTCCCGAAAGGAACCGTAAAAATCGTCCCCTTTTTTTCATCGTTCCGGGTGATATTGATCTTTTTACTTTCATTCCTCAATATTCTGGCCCAATCTTTTTAAAATCTCCGGATTATTTTTATCCAGTTCCAGGGCTTTTTTCCATGCTTCCCGGGCTTTCTCGTTCATTCCCAATTTGTGGTATACATCACCCAAATGCTTGGTCACATCAAGACTCTTGCGTATGGCATGTGCCGCTTCGATATACTCCAGAGCCTTTTCATATTCTTCCATTTGATAATATATCCATCCCATGGTGTCTAAATAAGATCCATTTTCAGGTTCAATTTCCAGGGCCTTGTGGGCCATTTGCAAGGCTTCTTCCAACCGGACACCGCGTTCTGACAAGCTATACCCGTAATTGTTGAGTATCAGGGCGTTTTCCGGATCAAGCTCCAATGCCGTATTGAAAAGACTATCGGATTGGACATAGTCTTTGAGACTCTCATAGACTGTGGCCAAAGAGCTCAATACTGCAATCCAGCCCGGTCTGACTTCGAGAGCCGTTTCCAAATAAGGAATGGCTTCTTCCGAACGATTCGTTTGAGATAAGACCGATCCCAAATAATAATTTCCCATGGGATTTTGAGGTACCATATTCACGGCCTTTCTCAGATATGGCTGGGACGACTCCAGGCTGTCGAGATGGACGAGACATATACCTGTAAAAAGCCAACCTTCCGTATTTCTGGGAGAGAGTTCAATAATTTTTCTAAATTCATGGGACGCTTCAGCAAATTTTTGTTCATCCAGGAGAATTCGTCCTGCAGCCAGGTATGATCGCCAGTCCCTGGGAAAACGTCTCTTTATGTCTCGAAGGATTTGAAGTGAATTGGTGGGATCTCCGCTGAAACGGTAGGTCTCAGCCAGAGCGAGCCAACTGGCGAGATCTGTCGAATCCCTCGAAATGGCCTCTGAAAAAATATGGAGGGTATCTTCCCATCTTTGCTGGGAAGCATAAATTCGACTCAATCTGTCCCTGGCCGGGAGGAGATCGGGTGTGAGTTGTAATGCTTTTACGTAGTTTTTGATGGCCTCGGATGTATCTTCCTGAGCCTCTTGGGCCATGCCGATACCATAGAAAGGATATCCATTCGTGGAATCGACCTCTGCGAGTCGGTTGAATGTGACGATCGCATCCTCAAAATGTTTCATGTTGATGTAAAGCTCTCCTAACTCTATGAGGATTTGAGGATTGGGTATGTGTTGATACGAGAGCATGCGGCCGTACATCTCTACTGCCGCCGCCTTCTCATTTCTCTGCAGATGAAGGAGCGCCAGACTGTAATAGGCATCTAATTGAAGACTGTCTCTGATTATTATTTCCCTGTAGGTCTCTTCTGCCTGACGCCAGTTTCTCTTGGCAACGTAAATTTTTGCCTTGATATCGAGGGCCTCAATTTTTTGCGGGTCCCACTGTAAGCACTTCGCAAGAGATTTCAGGGCGCTCTCTTCTTCACCCAGGCGGATGTAATCTTTGGCAATAGCCAGATAGATAGAGGAACCAGACGAGTCATAGAGCAGGGCTGTTTGATAAGCAAGCAGAGCAGCAGTGAAATTCTCCTGCAAATCGTAGATAACACCATCCACAAAGTGATCCATGGCACGTGGATCGGGTTCATACGAGATCAGTTTTTGAGGTGTTGGTACCGGGTGCCTTCCTGCACAGCTGCCAAGTATGATGAAGCCCGTAAGCAATAAAATATACAGAATTTTTTTCTGATACAATCGATACTCCCTATTTTTCCATGATGATTTAATGGACAACAATAATTCAAGTTAAATCCGGTATATCCAATAAATTTATTATAAAACAAAGAAATTTCCAAGTAAAAAATGTTTATCTCCTGGGATTGCATCATGATAACAGACATTTTCCTCTTGATTATTTATAACGAAATAACTATAATTCATAGTGAAGTTTCGCCTCAAACCGATAAATATCGGTTACTGGTCCCTGGTTCCTGGCTACTGGATTCTGGTTAAATTGATATAAGGTTTAATATCCTACTCCTATTTATCATTCAAGATTGACTTAAATGCCTTTTGTTTGGGAGATTTAAATTGGGTGAGTTGTTGATCGTTTTTTTACAATGGAGACCGAGTTGAATAAAAAAATTGATTGTCTGGTCATTTTCCTGGCAATTGCATTATCTTTAAATTCGGTTGCCCAAGAGAGATCAAGGATGAGTGGGGTGGAAGAGATGCTTGGAATTCCCGGGCAACGGGGAATGAATGAAACTGAATTTCCGAATCGCCTTGATGGGTTAGAAAATCAATTTATTTCGACCGGAGACCACGCCAATGTAAATCTCCTGGGCCGCTGGGCAAATGGCCGGTGTCTCGCTGTTGATGTTTCCGGCAGCACCGCCTATTTCGGAAATGGCGGTTATTTGGAGATTGTAGATTTTACTGATCCGGCAAATCCGGCTGAACTGGGTAGAGCGCTGTTGCCCGGCCCTATTTATGGCGTCTCGGTTTCGGGAAATTATGCGTATGTGGCTAATCATGACGACGGCCTGCGCGTCATTGATGTGTCTGATCCTACTGCTCCGTTTGAGGCCGGTTTTTTCGATACCGGAGGTAGTGCGAGGGACGTTGCCGTGTCTGGAGATTATGCCTATGTCGCCGAACGTTATGATGGGTTACGCATAATCGATATTTCTGATCCTACAAATCCCTTTGAAGCCGGATCCTTTGATCTGGATTACGGGGGTTGGGCAGAATGCGTAGCCGTTTCAGGGGACTATGCCTATGTGGGTTTTGGAAACGATGGTCTATTCATTGTAGACGTTAGCGATCCAACAGCCCCATTTGAGGCAGGCGTATTTAATACCGGAGATCGGGTTCTTGGTGTGGATGTACTGGGTGGTTACGCCTATGTGGCCGACGGTGATGACGGACTCCGTGTCATCGATGTGTCTAATCCTGCTGTTCCCTTTGAGGCTGGTTTCTTTGATACGGGGAGTACTGCATCAGGAGTCACTATATCAGAATCAGAACATTTTGCTTATGTGGCTGATGGCAGCGGTGGACTGCGCGTTATTAATGTATCTGATCCGACGTCTCCTTCCGAGGTCGGCTTCTATGACACAGCAAGTTCTGCAAGGGGCGTATCCTTATCAGGGAGTTACGCTTATGTGGCGGACAACAATGATGGCCTTCGTGTGATAAATGTTTCTGATCCGGCGTCTCCTTCTGAGACAGGTTTCTTTGAATCGGGAAGCTTTGCAAATGATGTAGCCATATCCGGCAGTTATGCCTTCGTCGCCCATGGCAATGACGGCCTACGTGTGATCGACGTGTCTGATCCGACCTCTCCTTTTGAGACGGGTTTTTTCGATACAGGAGGTTATGCAAGGAGCGTAATCGTATCCGGGGATTACGCCTATGTGGCGGATGATGATGCCGGCCTTCGCGTGATCGATGTATCAGATCCAACGAGTCCATTTGAAGCCGGTTTCTGGGATACGGGAAGTTATTCAATTGATGTCGCCTTATCCGAAAACTATGCCTATGTGGCCGATTATTACGATGGCCTTCGTGTAATAGATGTTTCTGATCCAACCGATCCCTTTGAAGTCGGCTTCTTCGATACAAGCGGCCGCACATATGGTGTGGCGATTTCAAGTGGATATGCCTACTTGGCCGATTGGATCGATAATCTCCGGATTATCGATATTTCAGATCCGGCAAATCCCTTTGAGGCGGGACATTTGCCATCAGGCATGTATGCCTTTAATGTTGCGGTATCGGGGAGCTATGCATACATGGCAGCCTGGGCTGACGGGATACGTATCATCGATGTTTCCGACCCAACAGATCCCTTTGAAGTCGGTTTCTATGATGCGGGAGAATCGGCAAGGGATGTGGCCATGTCCGGGAATTATGTATATGCAGCCAATACGTCATTGGGTCTACGCGTGATCGATGTGACTAATCCGGTTTCTCCTTTTGAGGCCGGCTTCTACGATACGGGCGATCAGGCATACGGAGTTGCTGTGTCAGGAGATAATGTATATGTGGCAGATGGTCTCGACGGATTATATAATCTTGAATTTAGACAAGTTGATGAGATCATCACAGTGACCTACCCTAACGGCGGCGAGTGGTTTCATATAGGAGATGCCTATAATATCACATGGACATCCAACAACACCGGTGGGAATGTAAGAATAGAATATTCGAGCGATGCGGCTGCAAATTGGCAAACGATCGTAGCGAGTACAACGGATGATGGTGTGCACTCCTGGACGATTCCGGATGCTCCCAGTTTGAACTGTCTAATAAGGATTATGGATACAGACGGCGCTCCAACCGATCAAAGTGATGGATTCTTTAGAATCGAAGTAGACATGGCAGAACACAACAACAACAATGTGGTTACCACGGTGTTTAATAACGGATTATTTGGAGCAGACCACGGTCCTCAACCCGGGAGAGGAGACGCCGGCTTCCAGTTCAACGGACCAAACGCTCTATACGAAGGGGATCTTGTCATCGCCCAATCTGAAACCCAGGTGTCCGGCCGTTTGTATGGCAGCGAATTCAACATTCTGAGTCCCATTGATCCAATCGCCTCATATATTGAAGGATTTGATCAGGTTTATGAGGCCAGGTATAATGATGATGCTGCTCCAAATCCGATAGGGATTCGTGTCGTTCAGAGATCCAATTCCAAACCGACCAGCCCGGATGATGATTATGTGATTCTGGATTATGAAATTACGAACAATTCCGGCAGCGATTTAACAGGACTATACGTGGGTCTCGCAATGGACTGGGATATCGGCTCGGCAGCCAATAATCTTGGCGGCTATGACAGTGACAGAAAGTTGAGTTATCTATACGAAGCGGATGTTGCAGCGAAGACCAATCCAGGTGATATGAGAAATCTGTCCGTGGGTGAAAGCAACAAGACGTCGGACTATCTAACTAAAACAGCCGCATTGGTGAATTCAAATTACTACGGAGTATCGCTCTTATCAGGCCAAATCTCCGGCCATACAATTTGGTCAGCATCCGGGGGTGAAGGCGACGATGCTGTCCTGTATGGAAGAATGACGAGTTTCGGTGAGCTTCCGACGGAATCGTCGGACATACGGTCAGTCATATCCGGTGGGCCCTATCATATTCCGGCCGGGGGTCATGTGAGAGTCGTCTATGCCGTATTAGGGGGTACGGATCTGGTGGATCTACAGGCCAACGCAGAAGCGGCAGCAAGGGCATTTTCTCCACAATTTTCCCGCATCACCACAGGCGTCATCGTAAACGATTGGGAAACGTCTGATGGCTGTAGTTGGAACGACTATGATAATGATGGTGATTTAGACCTTTTTGTCGCCACTAAAAGCCCCAACTCGTTATATACCAATAATGGCGATGGTACTTTCACTCAAATAATGTCAGGATCACTAGTTGAAGATGCTCTAGGGTCAAAAGGCTGCAGCTGGGCCGATTTTGACAATGATGGTGATTCAGATCTCTTTGTTGCTAACGCTGCTGTGCAAAACAAAATCCTGTATGAGAATACAGGCAGTGGTAGCTTTACAAAAATCACCGCTGGTCCAATCGTCTCTGATGGAGGGGACTCCTATGGCTGTAGTTGGGGCGATTATGACAACGATGGTCATGTTGACATTTTTATCGCTAATGGGGGTGGCGAGAATAATTTTCTGTATAAAAACATGGGGAGTGGCAACTTTATAAAAATTACCACCGGTCCAATCGTTACATAAGGTGGTGATTCGAGAGGCTGTAGTTGGGCCGATTAAGATAGTGTTGGTGAGTTAGTCCTGTTTGTGGCTAATGGTGGTGAAAACAACTTCTTATATGAAAACAAGGGTGGCGGTAATTTTGAAAAAATCACTACCGGCCCAATCGTGACGGATGGCGGGGGTTCAAAAGGAGGTAGCTGGGGGGACAATGACAATGATGGTGATCCGGACCTTTTTGTCACTAATAGTGGTGATGGAGAAAACAAATTCCTGTACGAAAATATGGGTGGTGGCAATTTTATAAAAATCACCTCCGGTCCGATTGTCTCAGATGGTGGTAGGTCCAGATGCGGTAGCTGGGGCGATTATGACAACGATGGCGATTTAGACCTTTTTGTAACCAATCAAGATTTGGAAAATAATTTTTTATATACCAACAATGGCGACGGTACTTTTAATGAAATCACTACTGGCTCAATCGTTACCGATGGAGGCAGTTCAAGGGGATGTAGCTGGGGGGATTATGACAATGATGGGGATCTTGACCTTTTTGTGGCTAATCGGGAACAGCAAAACGATTTTTTATACTCAAACAATGGAAATAGTAATCATTGGATCAATATTCAATGCATCGGTACCGTTTCCAACACATCAGCAATTGGTGCAAAGGTCAGAGTAAAAGCCACCATTAATGGTAATCCTGGTTGGCAGATGAGCGAAATATCCGGGCAGACAGGCGGCGGCAATGGAGGTTCACAGAACAGTTTGAATGCCG
>CAZYTI010000034.1:0-12893 GCA_964650065.1 uncultured bacterium | reverse complement strand
ATCGAATTGCAGTGGCCCCCATTGAAACCCACCGGATCCCGTAAGGGGGCGAGGGGTGGGTTACCGGGGGAGCCGGTGAAGCCGACGAGTTAGAAGTGGAAGTATGGGAGTATTATGTCGAGCAGGAGCCATGATTCTTGCCTTAAATCATCACTTATTTCACGGATGGTAAAAGTGAAACCCTTGTTGAAAACGATTTTTCTGATTTTCGTTTTTATGAGCTACAGAGGGCAAACCCAGGATTTGCCTGACCGGGAGATACATTACCGGCCCGGGGATTGGATCAGCTATCCCATGACCCGTTATGTCACGTCTGTCGCGTTAGGGCAACAGTACACCTACTTTGGAACGACGGGGGGGATTATTCGCTATGACTTTTATCGAAACCGATGGGAGCCCCCGTATACGTGGAGTGATGGTCTGGAAGACGATCATATCCGTGTCGTGGCCTATGATTTTACCACGGGTTACCTGTGGTGTGCCACCAGGGACGGTCTGAGCTATCGAGTACCGAGCTCAGAAGCGTGGTGGAACATATCGTACCGGAGTCTCAATATCGATCCGGTGTCGGCGATTGGCGTGGGAAAACAGCATCTCTGGATTGAAAGTGCTCGTCAGGTCATGAAAGGGGACCGTGCAGGGGGACCTTTCCGGATGGCATCCATAGATGAGAGTAACGCTGATGATGTCCGGTGGAGCCGCCAGAGGAAGAAAGGAGAAATCCGGGAACTGGATTATTATTTCATGGATGACGGTTATTCATTTTTTCCGGAGGGATATATTCAGGATGTCGACTTGAGACGATTCGATATTAGCCAGACATTGCAGGATCGATTCGAAAATTTCTGGATGGGCACATGGGGATTGGGCTGCTATAAGGGTGACGTGAAGACATCTCATCTGGAACATATGCCTTTTGGTCCCTTTATATCGGATATGAATGCCATGGCCTGGGATGGTGAAGGCATGTGGATGGGTGGAGATCCTTCTTCAGGAGAAATGGGCGGGATTACCTGGTGGAATATGGAGCGGGATGAGTGGATGTATTTTGAAGCAAAACTCATTTCACAATTTCGAAGCGACCTGGTGACAGCCATTGCATCGGATGGAAGATTCGTCTGGTTTGGTACGAATGAGGGATTGGTCAGATATGATAAAACGAAAGACACCTGGAAAAACTACAGTGTCCATGATAATCTCTGGGACAACTGGATTAACAGTTTGGCTCTGGGTCAAGATGTTCTCTGGATTGGCACTGCCTCGGGCGTAAATCGGATACGATTATCCCATATGGGTGTGGAACAGATCCGCGATAAGCGTTTGATGCACAGGCAAATATATCATGTGGAGTTCGACGGGGAGGATGTCTGGGCCGCCACCAATTGGGGAATTTATCGATATGTTGAACCGGAGGATGAATGGCGGGCGGTTTCGGGGTACAGCGGCATGGTGGATCAGGAAGTGACGGCCATATCGGTCTGGGATGATGAGGTGTGGTTTGGTACGGACGATGGTGTTGAAATGTACGATAAAGGGAGTAACGAATGGCAGGGATTCCCGTCCATGCACTATCCGACCGGCGGTATCATTCATAATATACTGGCAGATAGTGGGATTGTCTGGATTGGGACAGGAGACGGTGTTTTAAAGTATATCAAAAAGGAAAATCGATGGCACCGGTTTACAATGGAAGACGGACTTCTGGATAATTCGGTGAGATGGATTCTGTTGGATGGTGATTATATCTGGTTCGGAACAGCAAAGGGGCTGACCCGGTTTTATTGGAATGCACCATATAGGGTGGATTAAAGTTCCAAATGTTAAAATGCTATCTTATTTTAAATATGATGATCGAGGTGCTAAATTTGAGAAAAGGTCATTGAGTCATTGGGTCATTCATTGTCATTTAGCGGTTTACACTAAATGTAAGGATTTTAAATGTGTTCCCTCCTTATGTGTTGATACGTGATGATGACATCAGCTATTTCACGCAAGTGGAACAATTTCAAAAGGCGCACCGGTTGTTACTTGAAAATGATGTGCCGCTGAATGTGGCGGTTGTTCCCATGGCGAGTGACAGTGTGCCGGACGATGATGGGGGATACGAGGGATTCATACCCCGTGAATTGTGCGGAAACGGTCGCTTTTATCCTGTGCGGGAAAACCGGGAGCTCATCACATTTCTCAAAACGACCCAATCCATCGAGGTCGTCCAACACGGTTTTTCTCATGAGCGTCTGGAAGATGGATCTGCGGAATTCTCCCGGGAAAACATGATGGAGATCGTAAACAGGTTGGATGAGGGTGCACAAATTTTGATGGATATCTTCTCCAAGAGGCCGTCCTATTTTGTGCCTCCTTACGATTCGGTTTCGCCAGCGGCTATGAGGGAAATCAGGAAGCGGTATGATGGTGTGTGTCTGTCTCGCATTCCTCACGAACTATTACCCATATTTTTATGGCCAAAGTTTTTATGGACCAAATGGCGGGGGCACTTTCTTCTGTCCTGGAATCGTTTTGGTGTTCTCCAGCATCCGGGGATCGATTTTAGTATGATGAGGGCTCCATTCCCAACAGGGGATTCTATTGAAGCAGTCATTTCCGGAGTAAGGGATGTTCTGGTTTTGACTCTGCATTCCTGGCATTTTTTTACTCCTGAGGGTCAATTGAAATCGTCTCTCCTCAACCAATGGGAAACGTTTTTAGGAGGTTTGATAAGTACCAATAAAACTAAATTCTTAAAATTCTCGGAAATCGTGAAAATTGTCCAACATGGTTAGAAATCGAACAATTGGGTTGTTTCACATCAGTTTGCTCGGACCTGATGTAATCTCCATATCTTTCCATCTGCTGTAATCGCCTATATTTTAAGTAATTACAAAATATTAAATTCTTGAGAAGTGTGGCATTTTTTTTGCATTTTGATAACCACCTATATATTTACCATTTTAGCCTTGGGAGGAGACATAGATATGAAGGAACGAAAGGGTTTAAGGGCAGAGAGTTTATCTCTCTATTTTATCTTGGGAACCCTTCTTTTGTTTTCAGCCACGAAGGTGTTGGCTCAGACCAGGATTATGCCCATTGGAAATTCCATCACATGGGGTAAGGTGAGCAATCAACCTCCCCCCCCCGGTACATCGGGGTACAGGAAACCACTTCACGATAAGTTGACAGCCGACGTGAATACCATCGGAAATGTGATATTTGTCGGTGGTTATACTTCTTATGCCGGGGACCAGAGTCCGGGTTATTTTTCGGACAATGCGCAGATCGGGTGGTTTCTCAGTGCCGACAGTGCGATGGGTAACATCGCGGACACCCTGGCTCTTTATCAACCGGATATCGTCCTGCTTCACATCGGAACCAACGATATCGGTCAGGGCAATCCCCTGGGGGATTACGCCACGCCGGGTTCCATCATTAATCATTTGTACACCATGGTCACCCGGATCACGGACAGTCCTTTTGTGGACGATCTTCTGCTCTGTAGGATCATACCCAGGCTGCTGACTCCCGGTGATGAAATAGAGACGGTCGATTACAATAACGCCATCGAACTCATGCTCAGTGATCTGGACGGTGCTCAGAGGGCAAAAGTGACTCTGATAGATATGTGGACCCCCTTCTATGCAAATCAATCGGCCTATTACGATTTGGCCGTCGATAAGGTGCATCCCAATGTCACCGGCTATAATGCCCTGTCAAATATTTTCTATCATTACATTTCGAACCTTCTGGTGCCTTCTTTTACGGATGAATTTGCCCGGGGTGCCGGAGGATTGCATGATACCAACGGCTGGGTCGCTTTAGAAGGAATAAACGTCGTAGATATGGGTGAAAACGGGGGTGGGGCCATTCAATTCAGACCGCTCGGACTACCGGATGATGATCAATGGGACAATCTGTGTGTATGGGGAACCTCGAGGAATTTAACCACGGTCTCGGTGAGGATTCACTCAAATTCCAGCGGCGGAGAGACCAGTGCATTTGGACTGGCCGTGGGATTGGACACCGTCAAAACCACGGCATCGGGATATCTCCTCTGGATTTATAACGGTGCGATACGCATCCGGACCATAGTCACCGGGAACGCGAGTATCGGTACGGATGTGGCCAGTTGGCCGATGAATCCGCTGCTGCCGGGGGATGTGCTTAAAGTGGGTTACCGACAGGCAACGGATGCGAATTACTTTACATTTTCCGTGAACGGCAGCGATCCCCTCACGCTGCGGGATCTCAATAAATTGGCGGGGAACGCCGCCGATCTCTATTCGGGTGTTCTCTTTCGGGGGCCGGATGGCATGCAACCCCGAAATATTCTGATCGATAATTTTTCTGTAGAATCCCAGTTGCCGGACGTGATTCCCCCGGGACGTATTTTTGATTTTGATTATTTTACCGCAGCCAACACATCGGTTACTCTGACGTGGACCGCCCCGGGAAATGACGAGTATACGGGAGCGGCCTCCAGTTACGACATTCGTTTTTCCTTGAATCCGATGGGAACGGAAGAGGACTTTGCCAATGCGAATATCTTCGGAAATGTGCCCAAACCCAACGAAGCGGGGACGATCGAAATATTTACGGCATCGGGTTTATTGCCGGGTACGCGGTACTATTTCAGGATCAGGGCCGTTGATGATTGGGGGAATAAAGGGGACCTCTCAGATGAAGCCACAGTTCGAACCCTGTCGGCGGGGCAGGTGGTCGAGGATTTTGATCGGGAAACCGAACCGGATGGCAGTATCGGAGACGACTGGATCATCGATCCCAACGAATATGAGATTGAATGGAATCCGGGGACCGGTGAAGGTGAATTTTCCAACTTTCAGACGGACGGTGCCTGGGGACGAGTGGCCGTGTACCGGGGAAGAACCAATCCCTCCATGGTCAAAATGGTATGGGGAAGAAATGCAACACCGGACGGGATTGCACAGGGTGGTTTGGCCTTGATGCTGACGAAACCCGATTTGACCGCAAACGGTTATATCGTCTGGGTTCGCATACCGCTTCAGCGTATTCTGCTCTATCGCATCGAAAATGGCGCTGTTGTGGGAGACGGCAAGGTCGATGAGGTATCTTATATTCTGAGAGATGAGTTTGGCGATCTGGATTTTCCAACGGGTGGGGACACGATGAGTGTCGTCATGGATTGGAACAATGATTCCGGGCACCGATTTGATGTGTTCATAAACGGTATACCGGCTGCCGACCGGGCACTCTTTGATCCCCTCCGACGTTACAACAGCACCACAAAGTATTCGGGACTTCTTTTGGGGAGAAACAACCGTCAAAATAATGTGACGGCTTTTATTACCCTGTCTGAATATACGGGTGCCTCGAGTATCCAGGCGGTAGCCGGTACGGATCAGACCGGGATTGTGGGGACGGTACTGGGCGATTCACTCAAAGTCGAGGTGCGGGATGCCAACAGTACCCCCTTACCCGGTGTCCCTGTCAAGTTCACAGTGGTCGATCCCAACGATGCATCTGTTTCGGCACCTTCGGCAGCGGGGGATGATATTCATATTGAGGCGGAATGGGGTGTGCTTTCGGGCACCTATAACGTGAAAAACGATGATCCCAGTGCTTCGGGGGATAAGTACATTGTGGCTCCCACGGGTGGCCCCAATGCAGGAACCGCAGTATATCAATTCACGGTTGAGAAGGATACGACTTACTATTTTTGGGGCAGGGTGATAGCGCCCAATGTTTTTGTGTCGGCCATTTCCATACAGATCGATAATAATCCACCCTTTACCTGGAACAGCCTTTGGGATAGATGGTCCAATGACTGGACTTGGGACTGGCTGAATGACAATGGCGATCGCATCTTTCACCGGTTATCCCCGAACGCGGTTCATACCATTACAGTGACCAAATTACACGATAACGTCAAGATGGATAAATTTTTTATCACACCTTCGTCGGCCTATGTTCCGACGAATAAAGAATACGTCGAGCAATTGGTCACAGATAACAATGGTATGGCCGGAACGAAACTTACTCTGGGGACCAAGGCCGGAATTAACCGGGTTATGGCACGTCCCTTTGGGACCATAGAATCGGTTCAGTTTTTAGCTACGGCTCTGCCCGATCTGCCCAGAACCATGACAAAGACCAACGATCTGCAATCGGGCGTTGCCCGCGATACATTAGACCGAGCCTTTATTGTGACCCTCTATGATCAGTTCGGGAATCGAACGCCGAATATTCCTGTGGCTTTTACCATACTGAGTGGAGGCGGAGAGTTAACTGTTGAGGTTGACACCACGGATACCAACGGACAGGCAAGTACATTTCTGATGTTAGGAAGCGGGGATCCGACAAATACGGTCCAGGCGACCTTCACCGGATATGCAGGGGGACCGGTCATTTTCACGGCCACGGCCACCTCCGGACTGGTGACCTCAATCAGACGATTGGAGGGTATCGGTTTCGGCCAAAGGCATTACGTCAATCAGGTGCTGCCAAATTTTGTCAGGGTCGAAGTCCTGGACGATCAAGATCAGCCCATGAATGCGGTACCCGTGATATTTGAGGTCATCGGGGGTGATGGATCTTTAGGCGTCCAGCCGAAATGGACGGGTGCTAACGGTGTTGCCCAGGACACGCTAAGACTGGGACCTACTTCCAGTGTCGTTTCGGTTTCGGCCCGCATAGGGGCAATTGTGGATACCGCAGCCGTGGATTCGGCTTTTTATCGGGGGGCGAGAGTTCAATTCTATTCCGGCAGCAATCAATCAGCCCCTGTTTTGGATACATTGGAGTATCGCCTGAGGGTCAGGGTCATTGATCCGATCAACCGTCCTGTGGAAGGGCATCCTGTTGCTTTTGCATCACAGGGACAAGGATTTTTATTTCCGGATGGCAGCGATAGTGTCATTGTGACGACAAACTGGAGTGGACTCGCAGAGACGAATGTGCTCATGGCGCCGCTTCACGGTGTATATCCCAATATCATTCACGCGTGGTCCAGTGATGGTTTCAATCCGATTCCTGAATCACCGGTTAAGTTTACACTCTATGCCAAGTCTCAGGCAACCCGCCTGAAGAGGGTCGAGGGAGACAGTCTGGAATGGATCGTGCGGGAAAGGCTGCCCCAGCCTCTGCGGGTTCAGATGGTGGATGCCCTGGATGTCGGTGTGCCTAATCAGCCCGTGGAATTTCGCCTGATTCAGGGTGGCGGTCTTTTCGAGGGCACGTTGCTGCCTTTAACGACGGTGATAACCGATGGCAACGGTTATGCCCAGATTTCCTATACGCTGGGTGCTCAGGCGGGATTCTTTAACAACGTTGTGGAAGCCCGCGCGACCAATGGTGTCGATCCCTTGTTCGGTTCACCCGTTCGTTTCCATATTTCGGCGACGTCCTCGTCGGCCGATTCCCTCCGGGCTTTTACCAGCACGACGATCACCGGGGTCGTGGGCAGGCGCCTCCCCCAACCGGTTCAGGTACAGATCACGGACAGGCTTGGGAATCCGGTGTCCAGGGAGTGGGTCACCTTTTCCATTATCAGTCCCGGGGGGGGAACCTTAGACACATTGAATGCGGTGAATGGATCCGCCGATACTACAAAAAGGGTTTATGTGAATAATGCCGGGGGTATCGCCTCGATTCTATGGACTCTGGGGGATACGGCCGGAACGATTAACAATGTACTGGACGCCCGGTCAGACAACGGCCTCATCACATTGAGGGGATCTCCCATTCGTTTTTATGCTTCGGGGATTCCTGATGTGGTGAGTGCGTCCAGATCGATAGTCGAGGCCACAGGACCGGTTCAGGCATCGGGTTTAGACACCTCGTTTGTTACCATCATCCTCACGGATGCTTATGGAAATGCCATTGCCAACAAACGGGTTTCTTTGGAGGTGATTGGAGGCGATCTGAATTTCGTTCAGCAACCGATCCTGCCCACGGATGACCAGGGCAGAACATTGGGTCATCTTCAATCCCTGTCGGCCGGGGAAAAGCAGATCCGGGCGACCGATATCGATGACAACCTCCCGATCGACAACGAGGCCTCCGTGATTTTTCTGGCCAACGATGCGGCCAAGCTGTTGTCCCATTTTGGAAACAACCAGACCGGGAATACCGGCACCGTGCTGAAGGATTCCCTGGCCGTTAAGATCACTGACGATATAAACAATCCGGTGGCCTATGGACCGGTTACATTTACCATTCGCAGCGGAGGCGGCAGAATTATTGAGCCGCAACCTGTTGTGAGTGATAGCAATGGATTGGCATGGGTGCACCTGGTTCTCGGTCCCATGCCCGGGGAGAATCTCGTGGAGGTGTCCTCCGCCGGTCTCCTGGGGAGTCCCACGTTTTTCACGGCCTTTGGTGAAGAAGGAACTCCGGTTTCCATGTTTCGTATTTCCGGGAACGCACAGATTGGAGATGCCGGTCAGGTGCTACCCCAACCCTTTGTGGTCGGCGTGAACGACCTGGACGGGGATCCGGTGGCCGGTGTAGACATTCGGTTTGAGGTGGAGGCCGGAGGCGGGAGTTTTGTAACGCCTCAACCCGTGAAAACAAATGAATGGGGTCTGGCTTATTCGTATTTTCGGACCGATGTAGTCAGCGGTTCCAATAGTTACATCCAGGCATATAATCTCGGCCTGTCGGGATCGCCGGTGATCTTCACGGCATCCAGTCTGGCCGGCCCTGCCAGGCGAATCGAATACATATCCGGCAGCGGCCAATCGGGCTATGTGGATGAAAAAGTTCCCTACCCCCTCGTGGTGAAGGTGACTGATCAGCACGGGAATGCGGTAATTGGTGTTACCGTACAATTCACAGTCGTCGGCGGGGATGCCACGTTAAATGACAGTCAGGGCTTAGTAAATACGACGACCAACACGCTGGGTTTGGCATCTACCACCGTGAAATTAGGAAGTACAACCGGACCGGTCAGCGTTGAGGCGACCAGCTCATTTTTGGAAGGTTCTCCGGTGGTGTTTACCTTGTATATACAGACATTACAGGCGTCGAGTATCCTGAAACATTCGGGGGACAATCAGAAGGGTGCAGTGGATCGTCTATTTGTGGATCCCCTGAGAGTGCGGGTCGTTGATATCTATGGAAATGCAGTCCCCGGCATTCGGGTGTTTTTTAACAAGCAATCGGGGGAAGGTTCCATCGTCGAGGTACAGCCCGTTGTCAGTGACGATAACGGCATCGCTTCCGTACGATTTATGGCCGGATCCGTTCCGGGCATATCGGTTGTAACTGCACTTTGGTACGATAAAGTGGTGACATTTACCCTGGAAACGGTGTATAATACCAACTTCCCCATTTTAGATAAAGCCATCATCTCGTCCACCTATGAGGTCTACGAGGGCGATGAGCTCCTGATACCTCTGGTGGCCACGGATGGAGACGGAGATCAGCTCATATTCCGCATTGCGAATCCGTTTCCACCTGCAGGAGCGACCCTGGAAGCGACCTCGCTCAATACGGCTTTTTTCCGCTGGATACCCAGTTACGGTCAAGAGGGGACCTATGAGATTATTCTGCAGGTGATCGATGGTCGGGGAGGCTCTGATCAAATCGTTGTCACAATACAGGTGTTGGGTGTGAATCAGGCTCCGGAAATCCTATCTACGAGCCCCACACAGGATACCACCGTGGCTGCCGGTCAAACGGTACAGTTCTATGTCAGTGCAAGGGATCCCGATGGTGATATACTGCATTATTCATGGAAGGTGGACGGAATACCCAGAGGAACCGATTCCCCCATTTTTGAATATTTCATTAACAAGTATTTCATCGGTAACATGACCGTCGATGTATATGTGTATGACGCGGTCACACCCGTTAGTTATCGGTGGGTGCTGAATGTCACCACCGCAGTTGAGATGGCTGAATTTATGGCCTGGTTCAATGAAGGGAAACGGTCGGTGGTCGTACAGTGGAGTACATCCCATGAAAGGGATAATATCGGCTTCGATGTATATCGCAGTCGGTCAGAAAATGGTGAGTATGAGAAGATCACCGATACGTTTATTCCCAGTCAGGAAAGTGGTGAGTACAGTTTCATGGATAAATCGGTCCGGGTAGGGCAGGTATATTATTACAAGTTACAGAATATCGATGCTCGGGGTGTTGAAAGGGAGTTTGGGCCGGTCATGATTAAGGTGCCTGCACCACAGAAGTTTATGCTGACACAAAATTATCCCAATCCATTCAATCCGGTCACTTCGATCCGGTATACACTTCCCAGCAGGGAGATGGTGACACTGACGATTTACAATATGATGGGACAACACGTGGTGACACTCGTGGATACGGAGCAAGAGTCCGGGTACTATGTGGCCGAATGGGATGGAAAGGATAGGTCGGGGCAAAATGTATCCACGGGCATATATATATATCAACTCCGGACGTCCCGCGAAAAGGTTACCAAGCGAATGATAAAGATGCAATAGTACGGTTCTTTAAGAAAACGGTCATTCAACAAGGGGCATCCAGGGATCGATGCCCCATTCACATTTTGGGCACATTTAAAAAAGCTGTGAATGCCCTTGACTCCTTGGCCGAATTGTTATAAATTTGTACACTATGAAACGGGCCTGTATATTCATACTCTATTTGTCGTGGTCGACGCTTTCTTATCCCCAAACACGGATCATGTTCATTGGGGATTCCATCACAGAGGGGACGCGAAGCGCCAATGGTTTGGGCTTCAGGGATGATTTCGGATCTAAACTGGCTGAGATCGGGTATTCACATGCTTTTGTGGGGATCTTTGGACCTGTTCCCTTTCAAGGGCATTTCGATGAAGGAGCGCGTGTCGAACAGTTCTATTCAGGAAACGGCGGTGACGGTACTCTGGGTATCGAACCCGATATGGATCTCAATCAACCCCATATTGCAGTCATACACCTGGGTACGAACCATTTGGCTCTGTTTGAACCCATGGCTCCCTACAGTTATGACGGTGGAATCAATTTTACCACGGAGACGGTGGCAGGTCTCCTGGCAAATTTTATTGAGTATCTGTTAAAATGGCATAACGGTGAAAGGGGTAATCATCTTCAGTCCATTTTCGTTTCGCAGATTATTCCGAATACACAGCATCCCGATAAGGTCGCAACCTTCAACGCCGAGATCGGCCGGCTCGTTCAGGATGCCAACGGCGGTCGTCTTTCACGAATACCGGTGGATGTGGTTCGGCTGGTCGACCAGCACAGTTCTTTCGTTGTTGAAACGATGATGGATCCGGACGGGGTACATCCCAATGATCCGGGGTACGAGCACATGGCCGATGTGCTGTTTGATGATTTTTGTTTCTTGCCCCTCTTTCTGGTCCGGGAGACGGAGGAAGCGGTCAATGGGGCTTTCGGGAGTCCTCTGCCCGAACCCCTGAAGGTGCGCGTGACAGATGCACACGATAATGGCATCCCGGGTGTCGATGTTTCTTTTCAGGTGACCGGTGGAGATGCCGTTTTAATGAGTTCACAACCTGTTCAAACCGATGCACTGGGAATGGCCCAAACCCAGGTTCAATTAGGCGTTGTGGGAACGTCGACGATTAGCGCTTATTCCGGAGGACTGATCGACTCAGAAGTGACATTTCTTTTAACGGCCGCCGAATTCGTCAGAATCCAGGGGATGGCTGCATATTTTACCAGCCAGGCGCCCATTCCTGAAGTCGATGTCCGATGGATCGAAGGGGGTGCCCTGGCGGATGTGACCGATGGAAGCGGTCGTTATGATATCGGCCAATTTCGATTTGGTGAATCGGTGACCCTTCATCCTGAAAAAGACCGGTGGAGTCATACGTCGGGCCTGGAGATCCTTTCGTACGATGCGGCTCTCACGGCGAGACAGGCGGTGGGATTAGAAGCGCTTTCCGCTGAGAGACATACGGCGGCAGATGTAGATGGCGATGGAACGGTCACCATGATGGATGCGGCACAGACTGCCCGATATGCCGTGGGAATCGATCTGCCGGAGGATATTCACATCGGTGAATGGCGTTTCATGCCTGATCGGGTCTATTATGACAATCTAAATGACGATTTTCAGAATCAGAATTTCGCCGGTATTCTTGTGGGAGACGTCCATGGTGGATGGCCCGGTTCGAGCCCATTGTACAGGGAAGGGGAATCGGGAAGCATGATACTGATTTCCGATGTGGAGGACAACTCATTTATTACGGTTCACCTGGGCTTCGAGGGAAAATTTGTGATTTCCAGTGATTTTTATTGCCGGTACGATCCTGAAGTTCTCGAATTAAGGGAGATTGAAAAAACAGCATCGATTCAAAGTTTCCATCTGAATTATAAAATAGTGGATGCAGGAACCTGTCGAATGGGATGCTTCGGTACCGAATCCCTTGCCGGAAGCGGTTCGGTTATTACTCTTAGATTCAAAGTGAAAAAAGAAACACTCTTCATTCCCTTGGAATTGCGGGAACTATTTATCAATGACCATTTAGTGGACGACCTCATCGTGAATGTGGCGTCCAATAATGGATTTGGTGTTTTGAATGGCGTGGATCTCATTCAGAATGCACCCAATCCTTTTAATGAGGATACGGTGATCCGATTTCAGATTCCCGAGATGCAAAAAATCCAATTAGAGATATACAACAGCAATGGACAGAAAGTCGTCACTCTGTTGGACGGGGAAAAAGCATCCGGGACACACGAGGTCCGGTGGGACGGGCGAAATCATCTGGGAGGGATGGTGCCCAGCGGCATCTATTTTTATCGTCTCCTCATGGATCAGAAACAGATTGTGAAAAAGATGGTTAAAGTGCGATAGTCTTCAGTTGTGAGAGGTTATATATGATCCGACGTTTCAAAAAAATCTTTGTTTTATCCTTTTTCATGTCCTTTATAGGTTATACACCATTTTTAAAATCTCAAATTACCATG
>CAZYTI010000033.1:0-12934 GCA_964650065.1 uncultured bacterium | reverse complement strand
TCTATGATAATGGTGAAGGCGGGGGTACGGATTGGGGTGGATATCAATTCAGAAATGTTTCTTCAACCGCCATCAATGCGAAGTATAATTTTTGGGATGAAACCAATGCGACCGCAATTGATATGACTTTAATTTATGATGATGATGAAAACCCTGCTTATGGCGCCGTCATTTTTGAGCCCTTTTTAACCATTGATCCATTTGCTCCGGTCGATACAGATTCAATCCCTCCCTATCCTTTAAATCACAATCCGGTAAAAAATGCATTCAACGTACCTATGGATGTCAGCATCATCGTCCACATTCAGGATGATCACAGCGGAATCGATCAATCCACAATCATCATGACCGTTGAAAGCGAGACCGTTGCACCCGTGATTTCGGGGAATCCTTACGATTATACCCTGACCTACACACCATCTGTAAGCTTTACCCCCGGACAGGTTGTTGAAGTGACCATAGAGTGCTCTGATCTTGCCGGCAATGAGATGCCCCGGGAAAGCTACAGCTTTACCATATCGCAGAGTTTGGATATCACACCACCCGTGATCGTACATACTCCGGTGTCCACGGCAAACATGGGAGAGAGTATAATCCTCAACACAGCAGCCGATGACGCTGAAGGCATAAAAACCGTTCAGCTCAGCTTCAGAAGAGGCGGAGAGACATCGTATGCCTCAATGGACATGGCACAGATTGGCGGGTCATCCTATCAGGCCGGCATCCCCGGAACCAGCGTGACTGAAAGGGGGTTGGAGTACACCATCAGTGCCACGGACAGCAATGACAACACGGCCACAGATCCTTCAGGGACTCCTCACCAGATCCGTGTGATCGTGCCCAACCTGAGCACGAGCCGGTTGACGCCATCGGGTGCGTATCGGATGGTCTCGGTTCCTCTGGAGCTTTACAACCGGAGTGCAGGTGATATTTTCCTGGATGATCTGGGCAGTTACGATATCAAAGAATGGCGTCTCTTCCGTTATCAGGGGGGAGGCTATGTGGAATACTCGACCGGGAGCATAGAGAGTGCAAATCCGGGTCGGGGTTACTGGTTGATCACCCGTCAGAGCAAGAGCTGGGACACGGGATCCGGTCAGTCGGTGGCAACGGTGACCCCGGTTCGTCTCACTTTGGCCTCGGGCTGGAACATGATCGGCTGTCCCTTTTCCTTTCCTGTGAGCTGGGGAGATGTGGACAAGGGGGGAGCGTACATGGGAAATCCTGTGGCTTACAGCGGCAGTGAGAATGAAGCGGAAGGGTATGACTACAATCAAACCGTACTTTCGCCCTGGCAGGGATATCTTGTACAGAACCTGGAAGGGCATGCCGTAACCATAGATATCCCGGCCCTGGAGACGACCTCATCGGCCGAAAAAGACGTCGACGAGAACAGGCTGGAACCGGGTGAGTGGGAAATCGAAATCATCGTCGAGGGCGGCAAATATCAGGATCGGGGCAATCGAATCGGTGTGAATAAGCATTCAGAGGAAACATGGGATACCCATGACTACATGGAGGTGCCTGCCTTTGGCGATTATGTGCGGCTCGTCTTTCCCCATGAAGATTGGGAACAGCATCCTGGATTATACAGCGGCGATTTCCGTTCGCTGGCAGGGGAGGGACAGCAATGGCAGGGTCTGATACAGACGCATGGCATATCGGGCGAGGTCCGGGTCGTATTCCGGGATTTGGAGCGCCTGCCGGAGGATAAAGAAATTCGTTTTTATGATGTGCATCTGAGACGCCTCATCGATCCCAGGGAGGAGCCGGTGTATGCATATCCAGTGGCAGGAGAAGAGACAGAACGTTCCATCAGCATTCTGGTGGGAACCGAGGATGATGTGTTAGAACAAACAGAGGAGTTTCGCCGGATACCCGAGATCCTCGTCCTTTATCCAAACTATCCCAATCCCTTTAACAACAGCACGATGCTTCGGTTCAGTCTGCCCGATCGAAGCCGGGTGAGTCTATCGGTTTATGATGTGACGGGCCGAATCGTCAGAACGATTATTCAGGAAACAGAAAAGGAAGCCGGGATCCATGAGGTTATTTGGGATGGTAGGGACGATGGCGGCAGATCCGCTGGGAGCGGTATCTATGTGGTGCTGTTGAGGAGTGGGTTGGGCACATCGAGAGGTAAGATTGTCCTGGTAGAGTAATTTGGGAGAGTAAATTTATCATGCAAAAGTCAATGAAAAATAAGAAATTCATTGTCTGCTGTATCATGGGTATATCCATAAATTATCTGCATGCACATATACGGTCCGGACCCAATTTGAATCCACACCATCATTTAGTCAGTAACCGAAAATTTTCATTGAAAAAGGGTCAATCCGAAGTCAATACACTTCAGGATATCACAGCGGGTTTACAGGGATATTACTATAACGGTACCCATTTCGATGACCTGGTCAGGACACGTAACGATCATATCATCGATTTTGACTGGGGCGGTGACAGCCCAATCGAGGGTGTGAATGACGATAATTTTTCCATACGATGGGAGGGGTTGGTCTTAATCGATAACGATGAAACCGTCACATTTTATACGCTCTCGGACGACGGGAACCGGTTGTGGATTGGGGATCGTCTCGTGGTGAATGCATGGCGTGGCGCAGCGTCCGAAGAATACAGTGGAAGCATATCCTTAGCTCCCGGTTATCATTCCATTACACTGGAATATTTTGAAGGGGGGGGAGGTGCCAATTGCCAACTGTTCTGGTCTTCCCCCTCGATTGCAAAGGAGATCGTACCGGCCGACCATCTTTTCAATGGACCCTCATATGAGCCTCCGTCCGTACTCCTGGTCGTGACTTTCGAAGCAATCACGTATCACGGCGGAGATGATTTTGGGCATGACAACTATGGGTACGATTTCGAGGCGGATGTTTATGATCGGCTGGGAGACGATGATGTCTCCTCGGTGGTGGTCACCACACCGGGTGGATCGGAATATGCTTTGGAGTATCGTCAAAATGAAAATCGATATTACGGATGGGTGAGGAATTTATCCGATCCATCCCCATTGGGTGCCTGCCTGGTCCGGGTCACTGATACCGAAGGCAATGTCGCCGTTGCCTACGACACGTTGACGGCATTGATGGATTTTCCACGGAACGTGTCACCCGCATACCATGAAGTCGTCGATGTTCCCAATCCCACGTTTCGGTGGAATGCGGTTCCGGGTATGACCCATTCCGGAACGAGCAGGTACAGACTGCACGTCTGGGAAGATGGAGGAGACGGCAACCTCTGGGGTGGTATCGATATCTACGGGGATACGTCCATCGTGTTCAATCAGGATGGGACGGCTCAGGACCTGAGGGATGGTCATGCCTATTGGTGGGATGTCTATGCGTTTCATGAAGAAGGGAGTTACGGGTATCACGAAGCCGTCCGTTTCATCTACTCAACGGAGACGGAATCGCCCATCCTCAGTAGCATAGATGCCCGATCTGGACATTCCGGGGATGATGATGGCAACCATGAATACAGCCTTTATTTTAACGTTAATGTCGCCGATCCTCAGGGTCCGGATGATATATCAACGGTCGAAGTCATTGGACCCACCGGCCTCATCTATACCTTGAACGATATGGATTGGAATGGTCGATGCAATGGCGGGATTTCCAACTTATCGGATCCCCCGGCGTTGGGTGCTTATACGTTCAGGGTCACAGATCTGTCTGGAAATCGGACCGAAGCGATAGATTCGATCAATATTTTTTTGGGCTACCCCAGAAACGTTCAACCGGCCCGGGAAGTATTTATCCCAACCGCCACACCCACTTTCTCCTGGGAGGCCATACCCGGTGTTGAAAACTACCAGATGTGGGTGCATGAAATAAACGGGCGTCAGATTTGGCATAGACAGAATATGACAACGTTGTCTGTCTTGTTTAACGACGATGGAAATGCAGAAGAGGATTTGGTAGAGGGCCACTCATACAGATGGCAAGTGCGCGGTGATGATGCCGACGGCAATTGGGGAGCCCATGATGAGGTCACCTTCACGTATTCCACAGAAACCCGATCCCCCGTGCTGAGCGACGCAAGGGCCTGTTCGCGTCATGCCGGCGATGATCGGGGCAACCATGATTATGCTCTCGATTTTGAAGTGAATGTCGCCGATCCCCAGGGGATGGATGATGTGGTGCTCGTGCAGGTGACCGGGCCTACCGGAAATGTCTATACACTGCATGACAACGACAATGATCGCGTGTATGATGCCTGGATCGACAACCTGCCCGGTCCCCCGGATTTGGGCGCTTACACTTTCAGGGCAACAGATCTCTCCGGCAATTGGACCGAGGCCTTGGATTCTCTCACGCGGGTCCTGGACTATCCGAAAAATGTTCAACTGGCCCGGAATGCAGTCATTTCGACACCCACACCCACTTTTTCCTGGGATGCCGTTCCCCATGTGGACACCTATCATGTGCGGGTGGAAAGAATGGATGGACATGAGATATGGCATAGTGATGATACTCAATCGTCGTCACTCGTGTTCAATGACAACGGAAATGCAGACGGGGAATTGACTGAAGGACAATCATACCAATGGATGGTACGCGGGGATGATGATGACAACAACTGGGGAGAACATTACTGGTTGACCTTCACCTATTCTACAGAAACCCAGTCTCCCATTTTGAGCAATACGAGGGCCAGATCGGCACATTACGGAGATGACCGGGGTAATTATCAGTATGTCCTCGAGTTTGGCGTGACCGTCGCCGATCCCCAGGGGCTCGATGATGTGCAATCCGTTGAGGTGGCCGGTCCCATTGGGGAAATCTATACCCTGTTTGACAATAACCAGGACGGTTCTTATAATGCCTGGATCGACAACTTGCCTGGTCCCCCGAATTTGGGCGCTTACACTTTCAGGGCAACGGATCTTTCCGGCAATTGGACGGAAACCGTAGATTCGGTCAATGCAACAATGGACTATCCCAGGAATGTTCAACCGGCCCGGAATGCGGTCGTCTCGACATCCACACCCACTTTTTCGTGGGATGCCGTTCCCAATGTGGACTCCTATCATATGTGGGTGAATCGGATGGATGGACATGGGATATGGCGTAGCGATGATATTCAATCGCTGTCGGTCGTCTATAATGACAATGGAAATGCGGGAGAGGATTTGACAGATGGCCAATCATACAAATGGGGTATCCGCGGTGATGATGTTGACGGGAACTGGGGTGAACATGATGAGGTGACCTTCACCTATTCCACAGAAACTCAGTCTCCCATTTTGAGCAATACTGGGGCCAGGTCGGCCCATTACGGAGATGACCGGGGTAATCATAAGTATGTCCTCGAGTTCGACGTGACCGTCGCCGATCCCCAGGGTCAGGATGATGTGGGATCCGTTCGGGTGACCGGACCGGGGGGGGATATATATCTCTTGTATGACAATAACCAGGACGGTTCTTATGATGCCTGGGTCGATAACCTGCCCGATCCGCCGGAGGTGGGTGCCTACACATTCCGGGCATCGGATCTTTCAGGAAATCGGACCGAGGCCGTGGATTCGGTCACGGGTGTTTTGGACTATCCGAAAAACGTACAACCGGCTCAAAATGCGGTCATCGCAACACCCACACCCACTTTCTCGTGGGATGCCGTTCCCAACGCGGACACCTATCATATGTGGGTGAATCGAACGGATGGACACCGGATATGGCATAGTGATAATATGACAACCCTGTCGGTTGTCTATAACGACAACGGAAGCGCGGAAGAGGATTTGGCAGAAGGTCAAACATACGGATGGGGCATTCGAGGTGATGATGTGGACGGGAACTGGGGTGAACATTACGGAGTGACTTTCGCGTATTCCACCAATACAGACGCTCCTATTCTCAACAGTCCGGAATCACAGTCCGGGCATTATGGAAACGACAGAGGCGATTACCATTATTTTTCCCTGGGTTTTAATATCAGTGTCTCCGATCCTCAGGGCATTCAGGATATCTCACGTGTCGAAGTGATCGGTCCGGTGGGGTCGGAGTATGTCCTGGAAGATAACAACCAGGATGGTTGGTTTAATGCCTGGTATGATAATCTCGACCAACCTCCTCCAACCGGTGCCTATACCTTTGTCGTCACGGACAAATCGAATAACCAGGTCCAGTTGATCGATACGATCTTTGCCGTTTTAGACTTACCGGCAAATGTCCGTCCGGCCCATAATGAAGTCATCACCACGTCTACACCGGTTTTTCAGTGGGATGCCGTACCAGGAGCGATAGGCTACCGTGTAAGGGTGGAGAAAACCGACGGCAACCGGGTCTGGTGGAAGCACAATTTGACATCGACATCGGTCATGTATAATTATAATGGGAGTGCGACTGAAGATTTAACGGATGGAAATACATACCGGTGGACCGTGACGGCCTACGATGCCCATGGAAATTTCGGTGAACAATACGATGTGTCCTTTATCTACTCTTTAAATTCCTCGGGTCCTGTGATCAGTAGTCCCAGTGTGGGTTCCCGGCATTGGTGTGACCGGGGGATTTCGGAATCCTGGGGATTGCAAATACGGACCTATGTTTCCGATCCGTCGGGATTGAGCCAGATCGATTCGGTGTGGGTCGAAAGTCCGAATGGGATACAGTTTCAATTATACGATGATGGAAATCATGATGATGATTATGCAGAGGACGGCAGATTCGGTACTTGGATCGATGGTCTTGAAGCGTCCCCCTTGACCGGTGCCTATACCTTTCATGTGATGAACCGAGCGGGTCAGACTGTTTCGAAAGTGGATACACTGACCGCTGTTTTGGATTATCCGGCGAATCTGGTACCCGGGCATAATGACATCGTCACGGATTCTCATTTTCTCATCAGCTGGGATGAAGTCGAGCATGCGACCTGGTACGAGGTCCAGGTACTCAGTGCGGACTGGACCCATCAATATTGGAATATGAGCCGCAGCATCCACGTACCTTCGATCACTTATAATGCCGATGGAGGCGGCGAATCCTTAAAGGAGGGATCGGCTTATTATTTGATGGTTCGGGCGGGGGATGAAAAAAATTCGGCAGACGTATATGGCATTAAATTTGCGTATCGCGCCGATAACCGGCGTGTGGTATACGTGGATTCCACAAATACGTCGAATTCCGAGTCCGGAACACAGGATCATCCCTTCAATACACTCATAGAAGGGGTGAATGCTTCCGTGAAGGGGGATACCGTGTGGGTCGCTCCCGGTACATACGACGGCATGATCGATAACGTCGGATCGATTGCCTTGATCGGCGCGGATCCCATGTCCACAATTGTTAAGGGCTATTTGGAGTTGCGTTCTCCGGATGTCATGATCGAGGGATTTACGATTACAGAATCGGATCGCAGTGGTATCCAGGTGTACGATGATGTGAATCCCATCATCAGGAACAATATTATCGTCCATAACGCCGATAACGGCATCACCCTGAGATGGGGAAAATCCTCGTTCATCATCAACAACACCATTGCGAGTAATGGAAGTTATGGGATCGATATTTCTTATTCGGATTCTCTCGTGGTGATTCAGAACAATATTATATACTATAATAGTTCGGGGGGAGTCGTTCGCCAGCATATCGGCACGCCTGTTCAGAATACCTACAACTGTTATTACGGCAGTTCGAGACTTTCCAATCTACAGGAGGGTGTCGGAGATATTGTCGCTAATCCACAGTTTATCGATGAATCCATCAACGATTACCGCCTAAATTATAATTCCCCCTGCATCGACGCAGGGGATTCTTTACATCCTCCGGATCCGGATGGGTCGCGCGCGGATATCGGAGCTCTTTATTTTAACAAGCGAACCTACGAGCCTCCGGCCCCCCAAAATATTGCCGCCTCGGTCTGGGATCGGAGTGTCACCCTCACCTGGGATCCCGGGTATGAAGAAATCATTTCATACACGAAGATATATCGCAGTTTGAGTCAGGGATTCATGCCCACACCTGCAGATTCGGTGGGTTATGCCGACTCGCCGGACAGTACATTCACAGATACGGGATTGTCCAACGATATCCCATATTATTATCGACTCTTGTGGGTCACGATTTATGGTACGGAAGGGGCGACCAGTGACGAAATCAGCGGTGTTGCAGGCCTGCCTCCGACGATCATACACACATCTATCACTTCTGCCAATCTGACAGAAAGTGTGACCATCACAACCAATGCGGAAGACCCCAGTGGCATTCAGGCGGTGACACTGTATTACCGTCAGGGCGGGAAACCCCTGTATACGGCCCAGGCCATGGCATCCAGTGGCGGAAGCGTTTATACAGGAACCATTCCAGAGACTCAGGTGAGAGAGCGAGGGATTGAGTATTATATCCATGCAACCGACAGCTATGATAATACCAGTACAGATCCTCAGGGAATGCCCGGGAATACCCCGCATCAAATACTCACCATTGTTCCGAATCTCACCGCACCCGAAGTTACCGTTCCGGTCGCCTATCGAATGGTCTCGATACCTCTGGAGCTTTACAACAAGAGTGCAGGAGACATTTTCTTAGACGACCTGGGCAGTTATGATATCAAACAGTGGCGTTTATACAGGTATCAAAACGGGAATTATGTGGAGTATTCGGAGGGTGGTATTGAGAATGCTGAACCGGGCAGAAGCTACTGGCTGATTACGCGGGAACGTGAGTACTGGGATACGGGTTCGGGTCTGTCTGTGAGCACGGATGTTCCTGTGAGCATCACGCTTCAGCCAGGTTGGAACATGATTGGTTGTCCCTACAGTTTTCGTGTCAGCTGGAGTGATGTGGATAAAGGGGATGCCAATATCGGTTCACCCGTGGGTTATAGTGGACATGAAAATGAGCTTGAAGGATACGATTACAATCGAACCGTCCTCCAGCCCTGGAAGGGTTACCTAGTCCGGAACCTGGAGAGTACCTCGGCCACGATAGAAATCCCACCTCGTGATGCCTATACAAGCGCGGGAAAGGGATCTGTCGTTGAACAGGAGAGTGCATCCGGTGCTTGGGAAATCGAAATCATCGAGGCAGGAGGAAAATACCAGGACAGGGGGAATCGTATCGGTGTGCAGGAGGATTCGAAAGAAACATGGGACCCACACGACTACATGGAGGTTCCTGCTTTTGGTGACTACGTGAGGATGGTTTTTCCCCATGAGGATTGGGAGGTTTATCCCGGAGAGTACAGCGGAGACTACCGGTCCACGGAAGCCGAAAATCACGAGTGGTTATCCATCATTCATACCCGAGGTATTGCGGGAGAGGTCCGGGTTGAATTCAGAGATGTCGCGTGCTTTCCGAAGACAAGCGAGATACGTTTCATCGATGAGCATCTGAGACGGGTTGTGGACCCCAGAGAGGAGCAAGTGTACCGTTACAGCATTGTGGGTTCGGAAACAAAGCGCTCGATCCGGATTCTCGTGGGAGAACAGAGCGTGGTGGATGAACGCGTCCATGAGATCGTACAGCTTCCGGAGCGGTTGATCCTCTTTCAGAACTATCCCAATCCCTTCAACATGAGTACCATATTACGGTTCAGTCTGCCTGAAAGCGGTCCTGCCCAATTGACCGTGTATGATGTGATGGGCAGAGTCGTGAGGATCCTGATGGGTGGAAGCACGAGAGAAGCCGGGATCTATGAGGTCATGTGGGATGGTACGGACAATAGGGGGTATCCCGTAGGTTCCGGTATATATATCGTTCTATTAAAAACGGATTCCGGATCAAAGCATCGGAAAATCGTATTGGTTGAGTGAGATGAGAAAATAAAAATGATGAGGATACCAAGATGTTACGACTTGTAGGCAATGATGAGAAAAATTGTTATTCGTGGGTGCTCCGTCCGGGGACCTATTCCGTGGGCAGGAATATGGATACAGATTTCTGTATCAATAATATCACCATATCCAGACAGCATGCATCCATTCGGGTACCCGAAGAGGCCCTTACGTTTTTCATGAAAGATCTGGGCAGTCGTAACGGGACCATGCTGAATGGTCAGGTGGTTACGGATGAAGTCCAGATCAAAGAGGGGGATAAAGTCATTTTTGGAAATGTAGAGATTTTGGTCGAACGGGTGGATAAAGCCGATTTACTGCGGGCTTCAACGACATTGGCAGATTTATCCGAGGAAAATTATGAGAAATCGGTCATGATATCCATCGATGAAGCGCTGCGCCCTCTGCCCAAGAAAGTCACGGATTTGCCCAATGTGGTGGAATCGATTTCTGAGTTGGCAAAAATGATTGTGCTGCCGGAACCCAAAGAGCTCATGCTGCGTCGTGCTTTAAAATTGGTGAATAAACTCATACCTGCGGATCGTTTGGCCGTCCTGATTACATCCGAGAATGAGATTGGCGTGAATTGTATTGCCAATGTCATGCCCGGGAAGGAAGAACCGGGACGTTTTCATTTATCCAAAACAATCATCAACGATATCCTCACCCAAAAAACAGCCATCGTAATCGACGATGTAAGCTCGAATACCTATTTTGCGAAGCAACAGTCCATTATCACATCCAGAATGAAATCGGCCATGGCAGTCCCCCTGTTTGATGAAGGTAAGGTGTTAGGCATTCTCTATGTCGACAGCAGTGCGTTGGTGCATCAATATAATGACGATTCCCTGAGATTACTCGCTATTTTCGGGAATATCATCGCTTCCAAGCTACTCAATTATGAATTGTTGAGTGAGCGGCAGAATCGGAGGATCATGGATAATGAACTGAATCGTGCGGCGAATATCCAACAGCACCTTTTGGTCAAGTCACCTCCGGAGGTGCCTCAATATGAAATTTATCCCTTTTTGGAACAATCACGCCAGGTGGGAGGGGATCTGTATGATGTAGCCCTGCTGCCCGATGGACGTTTGATTTTCATGGTTGCGGATGTGAGTGGCAAGGGCATGGGTGCTTCCCTTCTGGCGGCGAATATATTGGCCTCATTCAGAATCATGTACCACAACGCTGAGTTGGACCTGATGAGAACGGTCCGGATCGTATCCGAGGAGCTATTAAAATTTAGCGAGGTATCAGATTTTGCTACGTTATTTATCGGTATCCTGGATTCGAAGAATCACACGATAAAGTTTGTCAATGCCGGACATAACTATCCGATACTGGTTCGGAATGATGGAGAGATTAACTATTTGGAGTCTTCGGGTGTGGCCATCGGGGCTTTTGAGAATATCGTTTGGAAAGAGGAGAAAGTGAAAGCGGAGAAGGGAGATCTCCTGTTTGTATTCTCCGATGGTGTGACCGAAGCGACCCGGGAGGATGAGACCTTATATGGGGAAGAGCGAATGGAAACCCTCGTGGTCGAAAACCGGAAAAAGAACGCCGAGGAAATCGTCCGGTTACTCTTGGCGGACATCAAGAAATTTGTCGAAGGCGCACCCAGTTCCGATGATATAACCATGCTGGCCCTGAAAAGAATCGAGTAGATGCTTATTTGGGAGTGAAGGAACCATGAAAGCAAGAGCCTGCCTGTTGTCGATAGCCGTGATCGTGCTATTTAGTATAATAAGAGGAACGATCTCATTTGCCAGAGAAAAACCCGAAGAGGAGAAAGGGAAAGGTCTCGCCAAGGTGGATGATTTTACCCCCGGTCGTTACGCGATCCTCAACATCAACAACCTCTGGGCCTGGGAACGCGAAGACGGCCTGTCGAACCACTCACCTCAGGGAAATTGCGGTGTGTTCTTCCCGCGGAATACCTCCCATATTATCTATCAGGACGGTATTGTCTGGGGATCTAAAGCGTATCTGGATGCCGGGAAGACCCAACCCGCTCCCCTGGGTCAGACCATCCGTGTGGGCGGTGCAACCTACGGCACCGGATCCAGGGAGGGGTGGGTCGTGGGTTATGGGGCGAATGCAATACCCGTTAACAGGGATCACGAGTTTGCGCGTCTCTTCCGTATCCGCCGGGGTTATTCGGAGATGAGTGAAGTCGCACTCATACAGGATGCTGCAGACTGTATTGAAATGTCGACAAACGAAGTGACCGCCGACATGATACAGGTCGTCCGGGATGATTACGCGTGGTCCTGGAACAACTGGCCCGTGCATCATGGCGCACCCTTTATCGACCGGAACGGCAACGGTGTGTACGATCCTCCGCCTCCTTTCAACATCACGGCCGATCCCAACGATCCTGCATACTTCGGGCCTGCGGACCTCATCGATGGCGGTTATGATGAGCCCGGTATCGCGGGTGCAGATCTCAATTCGCCGGCAGATCAGGTGATCTTCGGTATCTGGAACGACCTGGACAGAGAGGCCTCCCTGAGCCGGTTCGGTTCTTATCCCACGGGTCTGGAGATCCAGTCGACCCTGTGGGGTTACAACCGGGCGGACGCCCTGGGTAACATCTTTTTCCGGAAGATCAAGTTCATCAACAAGGGCGGTGTCGAGATCGACGATCAGGGCAACATGGGCATCTTCTATTTAGACAGTATGTATGTGTGTCAATGGTCCGATCCCGATCTGGGTTCGTGGGGCGATGATCTTGTGGGATGTGATACGACCCTGAGTATGGGTTTTGTGTACAACGCAAATACCGTGGACATCCGGTACCGGGATTTCGGTCTGCCTCCCCCAGCAGGTGGTTATGATTTTCTCCAGGGCCCCGTAGTGCCGTCTCCCGGAGATGTGGCGGTGTTCGATTTGGAGTACAAGCAGGGGTACAGGAACCTGGGCATGAGCGGATTTTCCTACTTTTCGGCTGGCAGCCCCTATTCGGATCCCGGCGGTGGATATGATACCAACACGATCCAGTGGTACAAGATGTTGAGAGGGTATGCACCCCTGTCGGATCCGGATGTTCATTACAACCATCCGCCCGGTGTCGAACCCGGGCCCTTCCCCCTTTCGGGTGATCCGGTGGCAGGGACAGGCCACATCGACGGTCAGGGCGCG
>CAZYTI010000032.1:0-13162 GCA_964650065.1 uncultured bacterium | reverse complement strand
GCGCTGATCTTGTGATTGCCATAGACACATCATCGAAACTGCGTCAAGAAAAACTTCTGAAGGCGCCCTGGGAAATCGCTGATCAGGTGACCACGATCATGCAGCAGGATCGTGTCCTTTCCCAGTTGGACTCGGCCGATGTTGCCATTCAGCCCATATTGGGTAACATCTCCAACACAGATTTTGATCAAATCGATGTTCTCATTCGAGCCGGTGAAGCGGCCGCCCAAAAAGCGATACCCCTCATAGAGCAGTCCTTTATTCAATCTTCCTTCAAATCGGAATTGAAATCGTTCCCTATAAAAGACGTTATCATCGTTGGCTGCATGCGGCTCGATCCCAAAACTTTTCTTGATCAAATAACCATGGATATCTCATCCCCTGTCTCGCAAAATCAGATTACCTGGTCGGGGCGGGCGTTGTTTCAAACTGGGTTATTCAGAAATGTTACTGCAAGCATGGACACTTCCACATCAATTCTCACATACACCGTAGAAGAACATCCATTTATCAATAAAGTCGTAATCAACGGAAATCGCGTCTTTTCCGACTCCACCCTTGTTTCGGGTTGGGAAACGATACCGGGTAAGATACTCAATATCCATAAGGGACGCAAAGATCTTCGCAAACTCATGACCTGGTACCATCAATCCGGATACGCACTGGCCACCATTGACAGTATCCAAATCGAGAAAGATGTCTTAAGAATCGATATCAACGAGGGAATTATCAGCAAAATACAACTCAAGGGCAATGAACAAACTCGGCCGTTTGTCATTCTTAGAGAACTTCCCTTGAAGACGAGAGACATCTTTGATGTTGATCACATGAAACAGGGCATTGAAAACATCTATAGTACGGGCTATTTCGAAAGTGTTCGTTTCGATTTGCTGAAAAAAAATCATGACTACACGCTTGTTCTGAATCTTGCTGAACAAGAGTATACCCTGGTACGCATGGGTCTGAGGTACGACCTGGAAAGACGTACACAGGGGTTCGTCCATACTGTAAAGGAAAATCTTTTGGGTGCCGGGCTCCAGGGTTCCCTGATTGGACTCTTAGGAAACCGGGACCGCATGATTCAGGCACGCCTCTGGTCGGACCGTCTGTTTAACTCCCTCATCACATACAGAGCGCATTTCTCCATGCATAAGCGAGATTTCAATTATTATAAAAATCATATTCGGATTGGCAGCTATGCTAAGACCCACCTCGAAGGCTCAGTATCATTGGGTCAACAGATGCGCCGCCTTGGAACAATATCTGTACAGCTCCGAACCGAACGCATCGAATTAGAAGCAACCACAGGTGAGTCCACGCCCGAAAATCAATTTAATGCGATAAATATAACCTTAAGATCTGTCGTTGATACCAGAGACAAAGTCCCTTTCCCACAGACAGGCAAGTATCACATCTTAGAATACGAGACGGCAGGTAAATACTTGGGCAGTGAAGTTTCTTATACCAAACTCTTTTCCTCTATGGAATCCTACTTTCCGCTACACCCATCTGTCGTCTTCCACCCCAAATTCTTCTGGGGTACCGCAGACCACACGACCCCATTTCCAAAACAGTTCCGTCTCGGTGGATTGGTATCCTTTATCGGTATTCCCGAAGAAACATTTATCGGAAAACGCTTTTTTACACTGTCCGGAGAACTGCGTTACCGGTTCCCCTGGCCCAGATGGCTGGAATCATATCTGTCCATTCGTTATGATTTTGGGGGCATATGGGGTAGTTACTCAAAAATTACAACAGATGATTTCAAACATGGTATGGGGGCCATCCTCTCATTCAACACACCCCTGGGGCCATTTCGTCTTGGTTATGGTTATATGAGTGATGGTGTCAATCATGCCTATTTTTCAGCAGGATATAAGTTTTAGACTATATGGGTCTTATTAATTTCAAGTGTGCGTTTTGAATTCGCCTCCGATTGTGTTTCAAATCTAAATTCGTATCATTCAAATTGAAACTCTCGCATTTCTCATTAACTGGTCTGCTATGTCCGGTTTTGTTGAATAATCGATAGACCAAAAAAAATCCCCACGCTATTACACGCGGGGAAAAAAGTCCAACCATTCACATTACAACAGGGTGTCGTCTTTCAACTAATTGTTATTTCCCTTCGCTCGTTCTTCGTCCCTCTGCTTATTCCACCTCACCCACTCGGAGGTCTCGTCCCGATCTCCCGAATTGAATGCGCCTTTAGAAACAACCTTCCCCTGCCGGTCAATGGTGACCTGCTGCATAGACCTTACGATATACATCCATTCCTCCACTGTGACTTCACGGGGACCCGGTATTTCCCGGGGACCGGGTATTTCATGGGGAATTAACGATGTCGGCGTCAGGTCCGTTCTGTGTGGTGCATTGGTGATATTGACTTCGCCCGTATACACTTTCAACTGCGTTGTCGAATCCGTCCCCACATTCATGCGAAAAAGTGTTCCTGTAATAGCTGCAGCGGCTATGGGAGAAGAGACATCGAATTTCGTTTTCTTTTCAGTGTCGTTCACGGAAGCCCAAATTTCACCTTGCTCGATTTTGATTTCGGTCTGCACTGTTTTTTCCTTTGTTTCTTTGTACAGTTTGATGATATCAATAATCGTTCGCGGTGCCAATCGGATGATGTCCAATTGCGACAGATCGACTTCGGCTCGCGATTGACGATACGTCCGAACCTTATCTCCTGATAGGACTGAGGTATTCACGGGTGCATCTTGCCAAGATTCCACGTCCGTTGGTTTCCGCCTCACCTGTCCGTCGGCATAGGTCACAATGCCCTTTTTCTCCTCCTCAGCTGATCCCATCAAGGTGACACCGCCTATCACAAGCATTGAAAAGAGCAGAAATACCTTGAAAATTATTCTCATTTTTTTCCTCCAACCCCTTCTTCTGGATAGTAAAGACTATATACCAAATCGACGAGTTTAATGGCCTCCCGGGAGAATGGATCTACATCCCGCTTGAAGAGCTCATTATCAATAAGAATTTTCGCAACCCTCCAGCTTTCCGCCTCATCGAGCTTGCCGATTAATTGCTCGTATTCACTATGGTCACCACTAAAAAGTTTCTTAACGAACACCTTCTCTGCTTTATCATCAATAAAATTTTTCAGTCCCACTTTCTCAGAAGGTGCCTCTGATACCTCTTGGGTCGGTAGCTCCTCCACTGAGACATCCACTTCCTCCTTCTCTTTTTTCTGGGATCGTCGAATAATTCTCATGGGCTTCTTTTGCTTCTTCTCTTCTATTCCTTGTTTTGACTCTTCATCCTCGTCGGTCTGCGTCCCCATGACCTCATTCAAATCGAGAACTTCAGCTTCCGAAGATTCTGATATCTCGGCTTCTTCCAATGATTCCTCTGATTTCTCCTCTTTGACCTCTTGTGGTTTTTCCTCTACGGCAACTTCTTCTGTTTCAGTTTTTCCTTCATCGAATAATATCGTCTCCGTTTCTATTTCCTTCTCAGAAACATTTCTGGAAAATTCGTCTTTCAATTCGATATATCTTTTCAGGGTTATCTCAAGATCCATCACATCGAAATCTTCCTTACCCAGTTTCATCTCAACATCCAGGGCCCTTCGAAAACCCAATAAATTCCGATCTGCTAAAAAATCTTGAAGCGTCGTTCCTTCAATCTTGTTCAGCTCCTCACCCTTCGTCTCTGCCATAAAATCCAGTAAAATAGACAAATCCCTTAACACGATCTTCACAGGATCTTTTTCCGTTAAACGATGAAGAAGCTCGGTGGCCAATTTATTGAAATCCTCTTGATCTATAGAAGCCTTCCCATGTCCTTTGCATTCCATCACCAACTCATCTGCGTATGGAAGTACCTGCCTGAAAGAAACCAGTGCCTCTTCCATCCGGAACAATTCGACGTCTGTTTCCTTGTCAAAAATTACTCTGCGCATGGTCTCCATCGGTTTGACCAAATAATTCAACCGCATCACCAATGCCTCTTTTAGAAGGCCCTCGACATCTTTCTCATCAAATACGGCCGCTTCTCGAAACACGTCAAGAAATCGATTTTTCAGACTCTCAAGATCACCAGTTTGAATATCGAAATGAGGTGTGGTCTTGATTGAGAGTGGGGACTCTATAGATATATAATGCTCGACACGGTTCTTAAAAATATTTTTTATAAATGCTGGGACAGCATTATCCAATGATATTTTACCAAAGCGTATTCGAGCGTTCCCATTGAGGATACGCTTTTTCAAACTTGAAACCAGAACAATAATTTCATTATCCCACATGGCACAATCCTTTCTACACATCAAACAGTATGAGGGTCTCCCAACACGGCCCTTTCTTCTTAACATGAAGACCATGTCGGGTTATCGCCTTGATCTCAGTGCAAAGATCATGCCTCGAAGGATCTATATGCTCACCCCACAACGAACAAGAAAAATGAAAATGGTCGGCTTTCTTATTGGAGAAACGATCCTCACAAACCTGAAACCTGGTGAAGACCATGCCTCCTTCTATGAGATATAGTATCTCCCGCAACCATGCCAAAAGAAGCTCTTCGCCATTTTCGCCTTCAATTTGAAATTGTCTTTTCTCTATTTCTCTCACAGAATTTAAGGGTATCATTTGAGATACCATGCCTCGGGCCGCTTCTTGAAAAAGTTCACTCCAATTGTTACCCCATACCCGAATCCTCACATCGGCCGTATGTTGAACGGTTTCAAACCCCCCCACAGTCTATTCTTCCTCCTCCCTGACTACACGGGCAACGTCTCCAACCTTATCATCTTTATCAAGCCGTACGAGACGAACCCCTTGCGTATTCCGTCCCATCACGTTAACGTCCTCAACTTTCTGCCGGATCACCAAACCCTTGGCCGTAATAAGCAACAGATCATCAGAATCCAGGACATCCATGATGGCCAGCAGGTGCCCCACCTTTTCACACGTCTTCAAAGTGATGATCCCTTTACCACCTCGTGCCGTAATCCTGTAATCTGAAATATTGGACCGCTTACCATAACCCTTGGTGGTGACGACCATGAGTGTTCCATCACGCCGGACGACAATCATGCCGACCAAATGGTCTTTGCCTTGCAATGAAATGCCTTTCACACCGGATGCCGTCCTACCCATTGGCCTGACATTGGTCTCGTTAAAACGGATCGCCTTACCTTCGCGGGTTCCCATCACAATATCTTGTCCACCATCTGTGAGCTTGGCCTCGATGAGCTCATCTCCCTTGCGAATGGAAATTGCGGCGATGCCGACCTTTCTTGGATTGCTGAAAGCCGAAAGGAGTGTTTTTTTAACCATACCCTTAAGTGTGGCCATGAAGACATATTTATCTTCCTCAAAAGATTTGACGGGAACGACGGCTGCAACTTTCTCTCCTTTACTCACGGAAATGAGATTTACAATCGCTCTTCCCCTCGATCCCTTGCCCACCTGGGGGATCTCATGAACCTTGAGCCAGTAACACCTTCCTTGATCTGTAAAAAAGAGTATGTAATGATGCGTTGATGCGATAAAAAGATGTTCCACCGAGTCTTCTCGTCTCGTATCGGCGCCTTTTACACCCTTGCCCCCACGGTTTTGTCTGCGATAGCCTGATACTGGAAATCTCTTAATAAATCCGGACAGGGATATGGTAATAACCATATCTTCTTCGGCAATCATGTCTTCAACAGAGAACTCTTCCGTTTTGATTACGATTTCCGTTCTTCTTTCATCACCATATTTCTCTTTTACTGCCTTGAGCTCGTCCTTTATTAAGGCCATTTGCTTGTCTTTACTCGAAAGAATGAGTTTAAGCCTCTCGATTTCCTTGATTAAACCGAGATACTCATCCTCTATTTTCTTCCGTTCCAGCCCGGTTAACCTCTGGAGCCTCATCTCCAGAATTGCTTTGGCTTGTATTTCGGAAAGGCCGAACCGTTTTATCAAACCGTTCTTCGCGGTCTCAGGATTCCTGGATTTCTTAATAAGTTGAACAATCTCATCGATATGATCTAAAGCGATCTTCAGGCCTTCTAATATATGGGCACGTTTTTCCGCTTTGTCCGATTCAAAACGGGTCCTTCGCAAAATGACTTCGTGTCTGTGATCAATAAAATTTTCTAGTACCTCTTTCAGTTGCAAGACTCTTGGCCTACCACCAACCAACGCCAGAAGGATGACACCAAATGTCGTCTGCATCTGAGTATGTACATAAAGTTGATTGAGTATGATCTGTGGCTGGGCATCCCGTTTTAACTCGATCACAATTCTCATCCCATCACGATCAGATTCATCTCGAAGATCTGAAATGCCATCCACTTTCTTGTCTTTTACAAGGCCTGCAATAGAGGTGATTAAATTTGCCTTATTGACCTGATAGGGAATTTCGGTAATCACAATGGAATCTCTGCCTCCCTTACCCTTTTCCAGGGCTGCCCGGGCTCTTACGATGACTTTGCCCTTTCCTGTGCTGTAGGCTTCTGCAATGCCGGCGCTACCATAAATGATGCCAGCTGTAGGAAAGTCGGGACCTTGAACATAATTCATTAAAGTTTCAATACGGATATCGGGTCTGTTGATGAGTGCGATCAAGGCATCGATGACTTCTGACAGATTGTGAGGCGGAATGTTGGTGGCCATGCCCACTGCGATTCCTGAGGCCCCATTGACCAGGAGATTGGGGAAAAGGGCTGGAAGCACCAGGGGTTCTTCCAGTGTTTCATCAAAGTTGGGTGAAAAATCAACGGTACCTTTTTCGATATCCCGAATCATCTCTTCGGCAATGGGTGTCAGTTTCGCTTCGGTATATCTCATCGCCGCTGCAGAATCGCCGTCAACGGAACCAAAATTTCCCTGACCATCCACCATAGGATATCTGAGGGAAAACTCCTGAACCATACGTACCATCGCGTCATAAACGGCCTGGTCCCCGTGCGGATGGTATTTACCGAGAACGTCTCCTACAATACGAGCCGATTTCCTGTAAGGTCTATTGGCGTGCACACCCAACTCATACATGCCATAGAGTATGCGCCTATGGACCGGCTTAAATCCGTCTCGAATATCAGGAAGCGCTCGGGATACAATGACCGACATGGAATAATCGATGTAAGAATTCTTCATTTCATCTTCGATATAAACGGGAACAACTTTATCTCTCTTTTCTGCCATAATGTCCTTTATTTCGCCTTTATAAACGGATCGTGTTGACTTTTATCTTCATTAAAATGTTGCCGTTCTGTTCGCCGGACTACACATCCAGATTTCTAACGGTCTCTGCGTGACTTTCAATGAATTCTCTTCGTGGTTCCACTTTTTCCCCCATGAGAACGGAAAAAATATGATCGGCTTCCACGGCATCGTCTATGGTGACCTGGAGGATGGTTCGTGTCTCCGGATCCATGGTTGTTTTCCAGAGTTGCCCCGGATTCATCTCTCCCAGCCCCTTGTATCTTTGGATCGTTATTCCACCCTTGCCCAATTTCTCATAATGCGCCTCCCTTTCTTCATCGTTGAAGGCATAGATCTCTCTTTGACCCTTTTTTAACCGGTACAATGGGGGTTGGGCGATGTAAATATGACCCTGCTCAATGAGTCCCCGAAGATACCGGAAAAAGAATGTTAATAGCAAGGTTCGAATATGGGATCCGTCCACATCGGCATCTGTCATGATGATAACTCGGCCATAACGAAGTTTGGAAACATCAAAATCATCCGAGCCAATACCCGTACCCAATGCTGCGACGATAGTCTTAATCTCTTGATTGTTCAAGATCTTCTCAAGGCTGGCTTTCTCGACATTGAGGATCTTTCCCCTCAACGGCAAGATGGCCTGGAACTGGCGATCCCTGCCCTGTTTGGCAGATCCACCGGCCGAGTCGCCCTCAACGAGATAAATTTCACAATGGGTTGGATCTTTAATGGAGCAGTCCGCCAGTTTTCCTGGCAGGGCACCCGTTTCCAAAGCAGACTTACGCCTTGTCAGCTCTCTGGCCTTTCGAGCGGCTTCTCTCGACTTGGCTGCAGTAATGCCCTTCTGAATAATCTTCTTGGCAACGGGAGGATTCTGTTCTAAGAATTCAGACAGTCCTTCGCCTACAAGGGATTCGACGATTCCCCTTACGTCACTGTTTCCAAGTTTCGTCTTCGTTTGACCCTCAAATTGGGGATCAGGTACCTTGACACTGATGACGGCCGTAAGACCCTCCCTCACATCTTCTCCCGAAAGGGCCATAGTTCCATTCTTAATGAGATTGTTTTTTTGTGCATAATAATTCAATGTTCTTGTGAGCGCAGTTTTGAAGCCCACCAAATGGGTGCCGCCTTCGGTTGTAGGAATATTGTTGACAAAACTGAAAATATTTTCCTGATATGTATCATTGTATTGAAAAGCCACTTCCACTTCAACGACATCTTTCATACTTTCAATAATAATGGGCTTTTTATGAATGGGCGTACGGCTTGAATCAATATATTCTACAAATTCCCGCAATCCGCCTTTCGCATGAAATGTCTTTTCCTTCCCAATCGTTTCATCTTTTAAAATAATTTTCAGCCCTTTGTTCAGAAAGGCAAGTTCCATGAGTCTCTGCGCAAGAATTTCAAACTTAAATTCCAGTTTCTTGAAAATCTGAGGGTCTGGAGAAAATGTTGTTTCTGTCCCTGTCTTTATCTTTGTCTTCCCGACAATTTTCATATCATAAACAGGAAAACCCCTTTCGTATTCTTGCTGATAAATCTTGCCGTCTCTGTAGACTCTTACACGGCAATTCAGCGATAGGGCATTGGTCACAGAAACACCTACACCGTGAAGTCCCCCTGAAACCTTGTACGTCTGTTTATCAAATTTTCCACCTGCATGAAGCATCGTCATAACGACTTCTAATGCAGGTCTGTTCTGTACAGGATGCATATCAACCGGAATGCCTCTTCCGTCATCTAAGACTGTGATACTCCCATCTTTTTTGATTATCACATCTATTCTTGAACAAAAACCCGCTAAGCACTCATCAACACTATTGTCAACAACTTCATATACGATATGATGAAGACCCCGAATTGAAGTATCACCAATATACATAGATGGTCTTTTTCGAACACCTTCTAGTCCTTTTAAAACAACAATCTTTTTTGCATCGTATTTTTCTTGTGCCATCCGTCCTCACAGTTCTATAGTAAAATGATGTCTCTAACCATATTGGATCCCAATTCTCTGTTGAGACTCTGGATGATATCCGATTTGTAAAATATGAGCTCGTTTCTCCAAACGTCATTTTTAACTTTAACCAACATTTTTCCGTTGCTCAAACTTTTTGGTTCCGTAACCCGGGATATTTTTTCACCAACCACTTTATTCCATATTTGTAGCGCCTTGTATTTTGCAATGGGCTTTTCAATTCCCAACTCTCTGATATATTGATTTAATATGTTTCCGAATTGTTCCATAATAACACTTTTTTATGTACTCAACTTAATGGGCATAAGGAGCATGAGGAAAGCTTCTTCCTCTTGCTGTTGAACCGGTGATACCAGAATAGCATGGACAGGACTTTTTAAACTAAACAAGACCTCATCCGAATCCACATGTCGAATGATATCCATCGTATATTGAGCATTAAAACCAATCTCCATTGCTTCATCATCATAATCGACATTCAGTTCTTCCCTTGCCTCTCCACCAATATCAACATCTTCCGAGCATACGGCTAACTTACCGGTTGATAACGAAAAACGTATTTGATGTGTCAGCGCACTGGAAAAAAGAGAAACACTTTTCACTTTTGCCACCAGCAGACTCTTATCAACGACTAATTTTTTATCGTTTTCTCTTGGTATAACCCTTTCATAATCCGGATATTCCCCCTCCACAAGCCGGGTATATAAAACCGTTTTATTAAAATGAAAGCTCAAGCCATTTTCATCAATGTAAAGTTTTGTTGACCCCTCTTCGTCCATGTTCTTGAGTGCGATCTGAACGGCCTTGGGAGGAATAATCATCCGAATCGGAGAATCTTCATAGCTAAAACCCTTGTCCACAATCTTTGACAGTCTATGCCCATCTGTAGCGACCATTCTCAATTCATCAGACATGATTTGCATAAAGACACCCATTAATGCCGGTCTGAGCTCTTCAGAGGATACGGCAAAAATGGTCTTTCCGAACATCCTGCCAAGTTTGTCGTTCTGTATCTCGATAACCCGATCATCCGAGAATTCAGGCATCTCTGGAAAATTTTCTTTTGATAATCCAGCGACCTGGTAAAATCCCTGATCCGTTGTGATTTTTATTCTGTTGTTCTCGTCCGATTCGAAGTGAACAGGAATGTTGGGTAACGAGCGGATCATCTCTGTGATGACCTTTGCAGGTAGTGCGATTGCCCCCGTTTCATCGATCTGATGCGGAACGACTTCCGTTGTTATCGAGACTTCTAAGTCAGTCCCAGTCATCTCTAAATGATCTTCTTTCAGATCGAATAGAATATTCTCTAAGATCGGAGTCGTAGATCGCGTGGGTACAACAGCAGAAATTGTTTGCAAAGCTTCCAAGAGATCATTTTGATGAATGTCAAATTTCATTGGTATTTCCTCCCGGAATTAATATGTTTTTAACAACAAATAGTATACTAACTTTTTATAAATTTATCAAGAAGAATAGTTGCTATTATAGTGATGTGGATATGTTTATATAGAATAGGGCATGTCATTTAAATCCTTAAAAATTAAAAAAAAATACAGTTAAAAAAGAAAGTGTTATTGTTGAAAGTCTGTGGATAAGTTATTATGAAATGGGGATAAAATGTATAGATTGAGAAGAGAGTAAAATGTAAAATGTAAATCCACAACATATTCACAAGAAAAGATCAGTTATCCACTATTTTTAAAGGGTTGCCATCTCAATTTTTTTTCTAAGAATGTCTATGGTTTCATGGAGATTGCCATTATTTTTATTGTTTTGAAAAGCGTTTTCGATTGTCCTGATTGCATGGATCACGGTTGTATGATCTCTTCCACCAAAATGGAGTCCTATGCTTTTGAGTGAATATCGGGTCATTTGTTTAGAGAGGTACATGGCCAGATGTCTTGCATAGACGATCTCTTTTTTTCGACTTTTTCCCCTTAAGAGGTCGTCGGGAATATCGTAGTACTGGCAAACGACGCGTTGTATCTCTTCGATGGAGATGTCTTTTCGTTTAACGGAGACAATATCCTTTAATACAATTTTTACAAGATCTAAGTTAATGTCCATGCCTTTTAATGATGAATATGCTAAAAGCTTGATAAGTGCTCCCTCGAGTTCACGAATATTCGATGTCACATTGGTGGCGACATATTCAATGATTTCCATATTCAGATCGATATAATCTAATTCTGCTTTTTGTTGAAGAATGGCGATCCGTGTTTCCAGATCGGGAGGTTGAATATCGGCAACGAGACCCCAATGAAAACGAGATAACAGCCGTTCTTCCAATCCTCGCAATTCTTTTGGAGGACGATCTGAAGATAATACGATTTGTTTGCCTTTCTGATGAAGTGCATTGAAGGTATGGAAAAATTCCTCCTGTGTTCGCTCCTTACTCATGAAAAATTGTATGTCGTCAACAAGGAGAATATCGACGTTTCGATATATCTGACTGAATTCTGTGGTACGATTATTCTGAATGGAATTAATAAACTCAATGGTAAACTTTTCGCTGGAGACATAAAGAATCCTTCCTGCCGAATTCCGATCTATTGCAAAATTACCGATGGCTTGAATAAGATGGGTCTTACCCAAGCCAACGCCGCTGTAAAAAACGAGAGGATTGAAAGAGGTCTTACCTGGTGCCTCGGCAACGGCCAGCGCCGCCGCTTTTGCAAATTGATTGCTCCTTCCCTCAACGAAGTTATCGAATGTATATTTTGAATGAAGGTGGGTATCATCTCCCATGTAGTTTCCCAACGGCTTTTTAGTATTCATGACCGGTGTTGGAGATCCATTATCCGTTTTTTGCAGAACAGTATATACGGGAGTTGCTCCCTCGCCAATGACTTGAGAGAGGGCATGTCTTATTATATGCGGGTAATGTTCCTCCAGCCATTCATAAAAAAACTGACTGGGAACTTGAATCGTCAAAATGGAACCATTCAATTGAATCGGTGTGATGGGAAGAAACCACGTTTGGAAGCTCTGGGGATTTACGTTCTCTTTAATGATTTCCAGGCACCGTTTCCATAAAGAAACAGCGGCTGAATTATCCACAGGAACATCCAAGTTATCCACAGCGTTATGCATAAAAAACTCCTTATGGGCAGTAAATCAGAATTTCGAGAAAAAGTTATACTATAATTTACAATAAGATATATACGATTTATTTTAAAAAGGTAAACAAAGCTATCTCATTACATATCAAATAGAAAAGGAGAGAAAATGGGGGTCAGGAGCAATATTAACAAGTTATCCACACCCACAAACCACCACTTTTTATGTAGGTAATTTAAATAATTAGAGATGAATGTCAAGGGGAAATTGTTCGTTTTATTCAAAAGGGCATGGAAATCCATGCCCTTTTGAATAGTTGGATCTTTTTGATTGATTATTTTTTATTCCTGATGGCTGCTTGTGCAGCAGCGAATCGAGCAATGGGAACACGGAAAGGTGAACAACTCACATAATCCATTTTTACTCGATGGCAAAAATCAATGGAATCAGGATCTCCGCCATGTTCTCCACAAATGCCGACTTTTAAGTTTTTACGGGTAGATCGACCCTTTTTTATTCCCATGGCGACAAGTTGACCTACACCGCTTTGATCCAGAGTCTGAAAGGGATCCGCAGCAAGGATTTTCTTGTCAACATATTCGGGAAGGAATACACCCGCATCGTCACGACTGTAACCGAAGGTCATCTGTGTTAAATCGTTGGTCCCGTAAGAAAAGAATTCGGCCGCCTCGGCAACCAGATCTGCCGTCAGGGCAGCCCTGGGAATTTCAATCATGGTACCTATGAGAAACTTCACCCGGATGCCTTCTTTTTTCATGACGGTTTCTGCCGTTTCAAGAACCACTTTTTTCTGATTCTCCAGCTCTTGAACCGTACCAATAAGTGGAATCATGATTTCGGGATGGACCTTCACGCCCCGTTTGGCTACCCGACAAGCGGCCTCGATAATTGCCTGGGCTTGCATGGCTGTGATCTCCGGATAGGT
>CAZYTI010000031.1:0-13302 GCA_964650065.1 uncultured bacterium | reverse complement strand
GGTTCTCCGGAAATTGAAACACCAGGCCAACATTTCTCCTCACCCAGGCCAAATCGACTCTTGAATCGGAGAGATCTTTTGAGTCTACTAAAACCTTTCCCTGAGTAGGATGAAGAAGACCATTAAAATGTTGCACCAATGTGGTTTTCCCTGATCCTGTCGCCCCTACAATAGCGACGATTTCCTGTGATAAAATGTCCAGAGAAATTCTCTTCAAGGCCGTATAAACCGGAGTAAAGGGTGAACGGTATGTGAATGTCAAATTACGAGCTTGAATATGCAATTTCAATCCCTCAGGTAAGCATCCAACTCATATTCCACCGGGACACCTACACCCATTCGATGAAGTGCTTCAATATTTTGAAATACTCGATCGGGTGAATCATTAAAAACGATTTGCCCCTTATCCATCACAACGAGCCTGTCGAACATGAGTGCTTCATCCGGGAACTGCGTGACCAACAGAATGCCCATTCTTGATACCACGGTATTTCCTTCCAAAAAGCGAAGCACCTCATCCCGGCCTGGAGGATCCAGAAGAGAAGTGGGTTCGTCTAAAATCAGATAACTGGGCCGCATGACCCAAATAGAAGCGAGGGCCAGTCTCTGCCTCTCCCCCCCTGACAATAGATGAGGTGGCATGTTGGCAAGGGATTTTAAATGAAATCGTTCCATTGCTTCTTCAACGCGTTCAACCATCTCGGGAACGGCCAATCCCAGATTCTCCAATCCAAAAGCGAGCTCTCGAACAACAGTGGTGGCAACGATCTGACTATCCGGATGTTGAAATACCATACCGACCCGTCTGCGAATCTCGAACAACACACTTTTATCCTTTATGGAGAGACCATCCACAACAATTTCTCCATCGATCGGATCAATCAGTCCATTGAGACATCTTACAAAAGTGGTTTTTCCAGAACCATTGGCACCCATTAATGCTACACATTCCCCTATTTCAAGGAAAAATGAAACACCCCGCAGAGCAAATGAAGAATGGCTCCCGGGGTATTGAAATCTCAAATTTCTAACTTCAATCATGGGGCCCTGCCCACCTCATCAAATGATCGATAATTCGTTGAGTAGCACCCGAATTCTCCTGGACAATGTGAGCCGCCATCTGACCCAACTCGATCATACGGTCCGTATCATTTAGGAGACTGTAAAGATGTTGAAAGAGACTTTCTCCATCTTTGACAACATAACCAACCCCTCGTCTTTCCAGAAGCCCTGCTTCATAAGAATTTCGACATCTGGGCCCGAAAAAGACGATCTTGCCCAGGGCAGCCGGTTCCAATACATTATGGATGCCCGGTCCAAAACCACCGCCCACAAAACTCAACTCCCCTAACGCGTATAGACTGGCCAAAATACCTACTCGGTCGATAAGGAGAATATCACCATGGTTTCGGGGATCCGAATGAACCTCTGACAACCTGACAGTCGAGAGATTCATTCTTGAGAGTTGCTGTTCAATCTGGATCAATCGTTCCTCACTGGGTTCATGAGGGACCAGGACACACCACATTTTCACATGCCTCCGGTACAGTTGAGACAGAGCATCAAACAATACCGTTTCATCTGAAGGCCATGTACTCCCCATCACGAAGCCCATTCTATCACCCTTTAGCCCCCTTAACGGAGCCACAACCTTTTCGGCTTCATTGGCTCTCCGAATCACCTGATCGTATCGTGTATCTCCAACTATTTCCACAGAATTCCTGGCCAATTTGAGCGATTGGCACAATGCTTTGGATTCGGCCGAAACTGTTAATATTAAATCGAAATGTCGGTATAGAAAACGGTTTAAATGAACGATGAGGGGAAGACGATAGTCAGAAGGAGGCCGAACCGAACAATTCACCAGTACACAGGGGATCCGTTGCTTGTTCAATTGATGCAGGTGATTTGGCCAAAGATCATGGCGTACCATTATAGCCATGTCGGGTCGAATCAATGAGATAAACCGTCTGGCTCTCCTTTTCGAATCAAAAGGAATATACGTTAAACAATCGGCACCCGGATACCCCTGAACATGTTCAAATACAGAAGGAGAGAAGAAACTCACAATTACAATTCCTTCGGGGAATCTTTCTTTCAATTTCTCGATGATAGGCTTGGTCTGTTCAAATTCTCCCATGGAACTACTGTGGACCCAGAATCGGGGACCATCATGCTTGAGCTGTTTCATGGCCTTTTCCAGCTTTTGGAAAAGGTCCTTGCGTCCCCGACTGCCCTGCCCGATTTTGCCATTCGTAAAAGAACCGATCAAAATAACCAATCGAAGAAAGGGAATTATCAATATATTATAAAAATGATATATTAAATTGTGCATTTTCAATTTCCTTCAAGCAACATCTCCGAAGCATGGATCACGTCACTACTATGAATTTGCTCCATACACTGAAAATGACCCTTCGGGCAAGTTTCAGTTCCATGGTAAGAGCAAGGTCGACAATGCAAAGGTCTCTCAACGACAAGAGCGGATGCTCGAAAAGGCATGAATCCCAGGTGGTGTGTTGTGGGTCCGAAAATGGCAACGATACGTTTTTTTAAAGCTGCTCCCATATGCATGACGCCCGTATCATTCGTGATTAAAAGTGAAATTTTGTTTAACAGCGCAGCAGTCTCCTGAAGTGTCAACTGTCCGGCAAAATTGTATACACCCATTTTGATGGCAGCTTCAACCTTTTGGCAAACCAATTTATCTTCATCGCCACCAAGGATGAATACGGGTCTTCCCTTTTTACAAAAATAGGCGCCCACTTGAGCGAACTTCTGAGCAGGCCAGCGCTTTGTCCAGTAACTCGATCCCGGAATGAGAACCACCCCCCTATCAATTTCTCGAATCCCTCTTTCTGCCAAATGCCTATCGATAGACCGCTCGGCATCCTCCTCTATTTTTAACTCCAATCCCATGCCATCGTCTGCGATCCCCCATTGAGACAGCGAGTCTAAATACCTGAGGGGAACAGGTTTAAAGTCTACATCCATATACATCCGAAAATGCACTAACAAAAAACGTTTCCAGCGTCCCAGGTGGTAAGGTACTGTTTTACGAGTTCGAGCGAAGAAACGCACCATCAGGCTTCTCAGGTTCTTCTGCAGATCGACGATATAATCGTACTTCTCCTCGCGTATCTGACGGCGGATTTGTGACAAACCTTCCTCCGGGGAGAATACAATCAACCGATCAATATGGGAATTACATCGTAAAAGCGGTTCATACATTTTCTTAACCAAGAAATCGATTTGAAGATTTGGATAACAAGTCTTCACCATTCGAATCAGAGGGGCCGTTAACAAAACGTCCCCCATTGAACTCATGCGAATGACAAGTATCCGGTTAAGATGAAAAGGACTACCCATTGGCATTTTTATTATATTCATTTGATCGTCATAGTGAACGAATGTGTCAAAATTGCCTAAAGTTCTGTATGAATGTGTAACTATTATATAAAATTATTTCATTTTAGGCACTTAAGTCCACTTCAAACTTGAAGTCCTTCATTGCCCAATTTCTTCTTGAACCAATCGATCGTGAGTCCCAATCCCTCCTCCAAATCGATTTTCGGCTGCCAGCCCAAAAGCTTTTGTGCTGTATCGATGGCTGGCTGACGTATCTTGGGATCATCGACAGGTAAGGGACGGTAGACAATTTCACTCTGACTCTTGGAGAGGCGAAGGATTGTCTCCGTCAAATCCATGATCGACTTCTCATCGGGATTGCCGATGTTCGTGGGCTCGGGTATATCGGACATCAACAATCGATAGATCCCTTCGATCAAATCTGAAACATAGCAGAAGCTCCGGGTTTGTTGGCCATCCCCAAAAATCGAAATCGGTTCACCTCTGAGTGCCTGGGGTATAAAAGTCGGGATGGCTCTGCCATCTTCGGGGCGCATACGCGGCCCGTATGTATTAAAGATGCGAACGATTCGTGTATCGACTTGGTGATACCGGTGATAGGCCATGGTCAGAGCCTCAGCAAACCTTTTCGCCTCATCGTACACACCCCTTGGTCCAACAGGATTCACATTGCCCCAGTAAGATTCGGGTTGAGGATGAATCAAAGGATCACCATATACTTCTGAAGTCGATGCCAAAAGGAATGTGGCGCTTTTCTGCAAGGCCAATCCAAGGGCCTTGTGGGTTCCCAGGGATCCGACTTTCAATGTCTGTATGGGCAATTCCAGATAATCTCTTGGACTTGCCGGAGAAGCAAAATGAAGAATGTAATCAATCTGTCCATCCACATAGATATAATTGGTCACATCGTGTTTAATAAAAGTAAATTGATCACATTTAAGATGAACGATGTTATCGATATCTCCTGTGATCAAATTATCCATGGCAATGACATCGTGCCCCTTTTTTAACAGGTATTCGCACAGATGTGAGCCTAAAAATCCTGCGCCGCCAGTTACCAGTGTTCTTGGCATACATTCTCTCCTATATTATTGGAGTTCGATCATCTGCTGAAAAGATTCGCTCATTCTGTATTGAAGTTGCTCCCCTTCTTCATAAAGTATGATTCCCTCAATCGAGGGTAAACGTTCGATTAACGCCATCCCTGCATCAGGTCCTAGAACAAACACCGCCGTAGCAAAGGCATCTGCCATGAGTGCATTTTCAGCCACAATCGTCACACTGACACAGGGTTCGGCCGGGAATCCCGTAGTTGGATCCAGAATGTGATGGTAACGTTTTCCCTCTTTCATAAAATATCGTTCGTAATCACCTGATGTCGCAATGCTGATTTCATTCGTATTTATCACCCCAAACAATTCTCCCTCATCGCTCCGGGGATGTCGAATACCAATACGCCACTTCGTACGATGGGGATGGTTTCCAAAAAGACGGAGATCTCCACCAGCCTCAATAATACCGGAATGAATCCCCGCTTCTTTCAATATCTCGATGCCTCGATCGATGATAAGTCCTTTTGCGACACCACCCAGATCGATTTGCATCCCTGCCTGATTTAAAAACACTTGCTCGTTTCGGAAATGAATCTCTCTATAGTTGACTTTTGAGAGAAGAGACCGCACAACCGAACTGTCCGGGATACGAGGAGATTCCTCATGAAAACCCCATAACGACTTAATAACACCAATCGTCACATCAAAAGCACCCTGTGTCAAATCAGAATATTCTTTTGACTTTTTTAAAATGTGTAAGGTCTCGGATGACACACCTATTGTCTGTTGTCCGGCTGCGCTTATGAGCCGGCTCACTTCACTGGTATCCACATGAATAGATGTCCTGGCTTCGATTTCCTCCATAATATCAAATGATCTGTTTACCACGGCTTCGATTTCTTTTTTTGGTAAGGTCGAATCATATACCGAAATCCGGACAATCGTATCCATGAGGAAGCGCATGCGTTCGACAGGTCCATTATCAGCCTGGCCCTGGCAAAATATAAACTTAAAACAAAAGCAAGCGAGTATGATAAAAAATGAACGCCTCATCCCACCCTCTCGAGATCATGCAGCATGAGCCTTTCAAAAGCATCCCGATAAGGGGAGGGCGAAAAAGTAAACAGTATCTCTCTGGCACGGTCAATGAATTCTCGTGCTTTATCCTGAGCCTTACCAATTCCACCTCTATCCTCGACGAATTGGACAATCCATTTTCTGTTTTCCTGTGCACCGTTTTTAAAACTCTGCAGAATAGATTCCCTTTCCTCACTTTGGGTTCCTTCCAGAGCCATGATCAGAGGCAATGTCACTTTTCCATTGTAAACATCCTGACCAATGGGTTTACCCAATTTTTTGGTTTGCCCAGAGAAATCAAGAATATCATCCCGAATCTGAAATGCCATACCAAAATATTCCCCCAATCGGCACAACCGGTCTTTTTCAGCCTCGGATACCGACAAGACCACTCCTGCCAAACGGCCAGCGGCTATAAAAAAACCCGCCGTCTTCTCAAGAATGACTTGAAAATATTCGGCCATAGAAAATTTCTTTTCAACATCCTGCATCGCCTGCCTTAACTCCCCCTTCCCCAAATTTAAGACGACATTTGAAATAATTTTTAAAACTTCACGCCAATGAGACTGAACACCGATAGAAAGTACCTTGGCAAAAAGATAATCTCCAAACAAAACGGAGACCTGATTGCCCCAAACCCCATTGACCGACTTCCTGCCTCTTCTTTCCGATGAATCATCGACTATATCATCGTGAATTAAAGTGGCTGTATGGAGAAGCTCCAGGAGCACGGCTATCTGAATACTCTCCGTACGGGGTTTTGCGATGAGCCCTTGTGATAGAAAAAACAGAATCGGCCGCAACCGTTTGCCTTTCACCGCGCCGATGTATTGGGAAAGTGGATGAAGAAAATCAGCCTCAGAATCGAGCTCAGTCAGATATGCTGCCTCGAATAATTCGAGTTCATTAGATATGGGACCGGTTATTTCGTGTAAGTTCATTTTTTCTTTACAATTCATGGGTTAAAATGTAAAAAAAACTTTATTTATTGTCAAATTATTTAATAAAGAGTACCACTGTGAAAACCGATTGCCAGCCAAAATAAGGGATGAGGCCATGAAGGCCGAGCCATGCACTAAAAAAGGGTGGAAATGAGGGACTCCACCCTTTATATTGACATGGTTTTTTTTATCAGCCAAGCAATCAGTTCAATGAAATCGATACAATCATACTATTTAAAGGCTTTTACAGCTTCATCCTGGCTGTCATATGTTTCAAAGAGCGTAATTAATTTTGTAATCATGAAGAGACTCTTCACTTTCTCGGTGACACCACAAAGTTTAAGATCCCCGTCTATATTCTTCAGAGAAGTCAGACATCCCATCATCGTTCCCAGTCCGGAGCTGTTCATCCACTTCACATTAGAAAGATCAATGATCACCTTACTCTTCTTCTGATCAATGAGTTCCTTCACCTTTTCGTGTATGGCAATTGTTTCTGGCCCTCCCATCATATTCCCACGAACGTTCAGTGCGGTTATATCGTTGTATTCTTTGACATCAATGTTCATTCTGCCCTCCGTCTCTTTTCAATTCAAGTAGAATATTTCTAATATAATATAGATCATCTTAAATTACAAGTGCTTTCTCGTGTTCGTCTCATAACGATTCGTTACCAAAATATTTTCATTAAGATGCTGCCAGTCAATCTTTTTCACTCAGAATCTGAGAAGAATAGATATAGATATCAGCGCCTTTCTTCCAGGCATCCTTTGACAGACCGGCTTTGTCAACACAACAGTGTTCCAGAAATTCAATTTTGTTCCACCCTTGCTCGGTTGCCACTTCCGGAAGGTATGTCCCTCCTCGGGAACCCTGGCGGATCCATATACCATGCTTACCGACTTCAATTTCATCGATGGTATCTATTTTCCTTAAAGTGGAGAGTACGGATATCTTGAGTTCAATTTCATTCATTTCCGCCAATGTAACAGGATCGTATGCAAACCGGTGATCCCGAGTAGCAGCAGCCGCGGCCATATCCGATACGATTTTGTAGAGCGGATAATCGGGATCAAAATGACCGATGCATCCCCTCAAACGTCCCTGGTTCAGTAATGTCACAAAAACGCCTCGTTGTAACAGAAGGTTTTGTTCCTTCACATCAAACTCGGGAGTACGTTCTCGTTTCAGTGCATTGCTGATGCTTTCTCTGGCAATCTTGAACAATTTCCTTATTTCATTGTCAGAGAACGAAATATCATCCACCATGTTATCACCTCCATGATTCGATTCGGCTAAATGCTTATAAAAGACCGCGGCACCATACCCCACAACACGATGCCGTTCTCCGGAAACATCTCCCGAGTTCGCATACGGAAGTATTCGGATCTCACTGCCACCTAATTTTTTCGTGGCCTGCATAACCGTCATAAGCGCACTGGGGCCGCAGAGCGTGCAATCCAGGCCCGGAATATTCCTTCGCAAGAGGGAACGATTCAACCGATCAACTTCCTTGGTATTATATGTGCCTATTGCATCTAAAATCCTTAAATCTACATCGTAGGCATCCTTATAACTCGGAAAATGAGACATGTCTGAGCTGGCGACCAAAAGAATCCTCCGACCCTTTATGGACTTGACAATGGCATCAGCAATGTCTTCAACACTCCTGTATGATAAATCACCCTTGATGACCATGGGCACAATGGGAACCTCCGGCAAGACCGTTTGGAGAAAGGGAACCTGCATCTCTACCGAATGCTCATGACGATGCGCTTCGGGCATAAAGGTGATCAACGATGTTTCAGAACGGATTTGTCGTACGAGCTGAGTATCGATGGGAACGTCACCCAGTGGTGTGCGATAATGATCATAATCACCAATGGAAGCCCCGTTCAAATAGGCATAATGAGCCGGTCCGATAATAATGATTACATCGAATGCCCTGCCTCGAACCACCCGATAAGCATTGGCCGCAACTTGACCGCTGAACATATAGCCGGCGTGAGGAACCCATATCCCCACCACATCTCCCTGAACATCAATTTTCTTCGCATTTTTCAGATATCCATCGATCTCCGATTTGAGTTCAAGGCGTGTTCCGGGAAAATATCGACCCGCCCAGGATCTGATACGAACAGCATGCGATTCGGAAATCTGGCTGATCGCATGAGGTACAGTGCTCAACCAGAGGATGGCCGATAAAATGACGATGAAATTTCTCTTCATAACAACGCCTCCCCAGGGACTTTTTTATTTGCCCATCTCAACTGTGACACAACATTCCTCATAAAACCTTTTATCAGGAATAGAACTTGAATTTGAGGTCAAGCTTTAACACCATGGACATATCAACAATGACTTGAGCGCCAAAGGCGTATGAGTGTTTACAATATAACAATTCTGACGTAACCGATCAACTATGCCAAACTCCGGGAAGCGTCTGCCCGCAATATCGGCATTTTCCACCCGCCGTTGCAATAGAGAAGGCCGTCGAACCCGGAAGAAAATGGTAAAACGGCTTTTTTTCGATAGGATCTTTATGATGCGTGACAACTCGGCCATACACCAGTGAATGGAAACGATGATTTATTGGCGCATACTATCCATAGGAGGAATCCAGTAAGTATCATTTCGATACATCCGATAGGGCAGACGAATAAATTGATCCAATGTTGTTCGATCTTTTACTGGCCGGATAGAATAAGCCAAGAGACGTCCTCCATCATCATCCTCAGACTTTTTCCATTAAAGATCGCAACTGCTTGTGTCGTAAAGCCAATTCTATCAACAGACCAAACACCACTCCCGTAATCAACATGAGCCAGAACCCACGAAACCATCCGAAGCCAATCTGGGACATGATATCTCCCAATGGAATTCTCACAAGCCCACTCAGGATGAGATTCAATACACCACCAATGATCATCCCTCTTGCCCACCAGGGAAATTCCCACTTCACATACCCAATAATAAAACCCATAAGCGTCCGGGAAATGATGATTCCCCAGATCCCGATGGTAGGAATTTTATTTGTGATCCCCGTTGCCAACAGCCAGGAAATAATCCCATAGAAAAAGCCCCATTCCGTTGCAGATTTCACACGCCGCCAATTATCCATTCAGACTCCTCTTCTTCATTTCATTTAAAAAGTTGAGATCATTCTTTATTCCCCATCTTTCTGAGGAAAGGTTCAAACAGATCGATGGGTACTGGGAAAAGCAGGGTCGAATTGTTTTCAGCCGCGACCTCGACCAGGGTCTGCAGAAAACGCAACTGGATGGCAGCCGGTTCTTTTCCGAGAACAGATGCAGCCTCAGAGAGCTGATTGGAAGCCTGCAGTTCACCTTCGGCGTGAATGATCTTGGCCCTTCGCTCCCGCTCGGCTTCCGCCTGACGTGCAATCACCCGTTTCATTTCCTCGGCCAAATCGATATGCTTCACTTCGACCAGCGAGACTTTAATACCCCAGGGATCCGTGTGTTTGTCTAAAATAGTCTGGAGTCTTTCGTTGATCGTTTCCCGGGCAGAGAGAAGTTCATCCAGATCAAACTGTCCCAGGATTGAACGCAAAGTGGTCTGGGCAAGCTGCGAAGTGGCATAAAGATAATCCTGAACTTCGACGATGGCCTTTCCGGCATCCATCACCCGGAAATAGACCACAGCATTGACTTTGACGGAAACGTTGTCTTTGGTGATGATATCCTGGGGGGGAACATCCATGGCCACCGTCCGGAGACTCACCTTGACCATACGATCGATGAGGGGAATAAGGATGATCAATCCAGGGCCTTTAAATCCGATCATCCGTCCCAAACGGAAGATTACACCCCGCTCGTACTCTTTCAGAATCCTGATGGCACTCGCCAAAATGAAGAAGACAATGATAAAAACTGGGAACAAAGTCGTCATAGCATCCTCCTTTGTGTTTGTTTTGTATTGTTAAAAATCATGATGGATTTGTAACTTTTTGAACTCGAAGCGACAAACCCTCCATATCTATCACTTCTACTTTTTCTCCTTTGTCAATTTTCTCAGAACTCACCGCTTTCCACACTTCACCGTGAACAGATACCTGTCCCTCCAAATTTAAACGACCCAGAGCGACGCCAATCTCACCCACGAGGCCTTTCTTCCCTGTGGTTGCCTTCTTCATCTGAGCCCGGACACCGAGCCCAATCGCAAAAATAAAAAATACCGCAATGGTGAGCACTACCGGAATGATGACGCCCAATGACACCCTCAGTTCGGGTGAACGAAAGAGCATGAGTGATCCTAAAGTCATGGATACAATTCCTCCAATGGTTAACAAACCGAAACTGGTGATATGGACTTCTAAAATAAAGAATACAATGGCCAATAAAATCAGAAGAATCCCGGCTGCATTGATGGGTAGTACCTGCAAGGCAAAGAAGGCCAATATCAATGAGATCCCGCCGATGGCGCCCGGAAATATGGACCCGGGACTCCTCAGCTCGAAAAAGATGCCTAGGATACCGGCCATCATGAGAAGATAAGCAATATTGGGATCAGAGATCTTATTAAGAATTTTATACCGCCAGTTCATGGGATAGTCCCTGATTTCTGCCCTCTCTGTGCTCAGCACGACATCATCATCCTTCAACCGGACTTCCTTTCCGTGGAGATAATCCAAAAGCTCACCGATGTCCCTGGCGATAAAATTGATCACGCCCATCTCCAGGGCCTCTTTCTCCGTGATGTTGACACTCTCACGCACCGCTTCCTCGGCCCAGTCTTTATTCCGTCCACGCGCCTCAGCCAGGCCCTTGATGTGGGCCACAGCATCATTGGTCACTTTCTCCATCATGACCTGCGCCGAGTCTTGACCCTGTCCCATCATGGACACCGGATGAGCCGAACCGATGTTGGTGCTGGGGGCCATGGCCACAAAGTGGGCCGCGTAAGAAATAAAAACACCTGCCGATGCCGCACGTCCCCCACTGGGCGAAATATAGACCACGACGGGTATCCGATCACTCAGCAACGCTTTATCGATATCCCAGGTCGATTGCATCAAACCGCCAGGGGTATCCATCTGAATGATCAAACATTCGGCACCATCACGTTCCGCTCTCGCCAATCCATCCTGGATATACTTGGCCGAGACCGGCGTGATCGGGCCGTCGATGATGATCAAATCCACATGGCTGGCAAAAAGGGAATGATTCGAAATGATAAGAAGTCCAAAAATAACCCATGTCAGTATCGTAACCCGCTTCGAATCCGGTTGTATGCCTCTTTGCCGGTAAGAATAATTTTTCATCGCAAATCACCTCGCTTTGTGTAACGTTAAAAGTAATAAGAAAATATGAAAATGACAAATGAAATATACTTATGGGCTGGGCTAATGCTGAAAAGAGTGAGCTAAAGTATTAAAAGTTTGAAGTGCCTAAGGTTAGAAGTGCCTAAAGTTTCATACTGTTACTTATCGAAGTGAGAATAGCGAGTAATTCACGACTTCCTTGATTGAGATAAAGAGCGAAAAATTCAATCACTTCACCGTTTACGGAATATAGCCAAGATGAGGGTGATGAGCAGGCTTATGATAATGCATGTCGTAAGGGGGAAATAAAAATTAAAATTCTTTTTCTGTATATGAATATCCCCAGGCAGTCTTCCGAGAAATGGTATATGTTGACTATATAGGAGGATCAAACCCAATGCGATGAGTATGACGCCGATGAGTATGAGGATTTTTCCAAAAGAGAACATTATTTAATCCACTATAGAAAACTAAGCGCCTACTTTAGGGCACTTCTAACTTTAGCACACTTTAGGCACTTCAAGTACTTTAGACACTTGATTTACCGTAGCTCACCAAGATTTAACACCCCATACTTCTTGCATATTTCCACAACCTGTTGGATGGGAATCGCTTCTGAGCGACGGCCGTTCCTGCCAACCATCGTGGTTGCCTGAAACATGGAATTATACACAGCCTCCTGTGTGGCCTCTACAACGGCGAGAAATAGAGGCGACATACGGCCATTCATTACTTCCTTTTTTGTTTGTACGGATGCTCTCGTACGGTATGGAATCCGATTTTCAGGGTGGGTGGAGAATGCGATCACATAATCACCACTGCCATTACTGCAGAATCCTCCGCATCGAGCGAGTCCTAAAATGGCCCTGGCTGCCAGTCGCTTCAAATTACGAGACAATAGAGGCGCATCTGTGGCCACCACGATCATGCAGGATCCTCCTTCCTGGGTTGGAATCCTGCCCTGAAGATAATACCGGTTCAATTCCCGGCCCACGGGGGCTCCCACCACATTCAAAATTCCACCAAAGTTGGTCTGTACCAGTACGCCCACTGTCCAGCCGCCTAAATTTTCCGGCAGTATTCGGGAAGCGGTTCCAATCCCGCCTTTGAATCCGAAACAGGTCGTTCCTGTTCCTGCGCCGACACAGCCTTCCCCCACCGGACCGGGGCCGGCGTTTTCAATGGCCTCCCATACATCTTCTTCCCCAACATGAAAACCACGAATATCGTTCAACCCCCCGTCATTGGTCTCACCCACCACACCGTTTACCGATCCCACCCGGGCATTGCCGTCGAGGTGTAACGTGTACTTCACGACAGCACCCAGGGCCGTCGAAACACTCAGTGTATTGGTGAGTATGATAGGTGTCTCGATCTCACCGAGTTCTTCCACCTGGGTGCTACCGGCCAATTTCCCAAACGCATTCCCTGCATAGACGGCCCCTGGAACCTTTTCCTGAAATATATTTCCTTCATGGGGCAATATAGCCGTCACACCCGTCCTTATCGAATCCCCTTCGATAAGTGTCTTATGGCCTACTCGGACACCTGTGACATCTGTAATCGCATTCCATTCTCC
>CAZYTI010000030.1:0-13428 GCA_964650065.1 uncultured bacterium | reverse complement strand
CGTCCTCGAATTTCTCCTCACGAATTTTCCGGGCTCGGTATACGGAAACGATAAGACTGCGGTGGCCAATACTATGGCAGCCAGAAATGCCACCATGGTTTTATTCAATACGCCACAAGAACTTAGAGAGGCCTTCCGTACTCCGTTTCGAAATGTCGATCTCAGCATGCAGGATCTCCGCGCCAATGAATGCCCGGCAGAGGGTACCGATGATTATATGAATCATATCACCCGGGATGCTTCTTTTGAAGAAATCTGGCATCTTGTTCATGACAACGGTGTCAAACAAGTCCTTCCGGAAATGATCGCCGAGATGCGAGTTGCCAATGATGCGGCAGCGGAAAAGGGCTGGCGTGGCTGGCCTGACGACGAACCCGATGAACATCCCAATGAGTATGTGGGCGTCCTCCTGGATAATTATTTGGATTTATGGACTGTCAGACCTAAAAAATATGAAGGAAGGGATATTGGTCCGGAAGATGTTCCGGATAATACGTCACATTTTGGACGTTACTATGCCAACAGCCGCGAGAAATTAAAAAAACTCGATCCCCTGGGGAATGCCCTGGTTCAAAAATATTTTCATCCATACCTGACCTATAATACACATTTACCCGAAGCGTTTAACGGAACCTTTTCCATATCCTTCGATAAAGATAAAGTATATACCTACAAATCACAGCATCTAAAAGATATGACACTCACCGGGCAAAATAATGCGAATCTGATCGGCAATGGACTCGATAATCAATTAACCGGAAATGCCGGTGATAACCGGTTGACAGGAAAATCCGGAAACGATGCTCTCGATGGGGGAGAGGGCGTCGACACTGCCATTTTTTCAGGGCGGTATCGGGACTACAGTGTCTCCAACGAGAACGGGAATGTGACCGTTCAGGATAAAAGGAAGGACAGGGATGGCAAAGACATCCTTAAAAATATCGAGAAACTACAGTTTAGAGATCGCAGTGTGAATGCTGAGGCTCTGTAGGATTGTCATTTACAGATAACAACTCTGTCGTAGTATTTTATAAAAACAATGACATGAAATATTTGACAGGATGTACAAGACGAACAGGATTAATTAAATTTATGAAACAGAACACCAAGCAAAGGAAACATAAGATATGATGATTCCTCAGATGGAAGGCGAATGGTGGCCGATAGCGGGCCGTGCTGAATTAGGGCACTACAACACGGACAAACAGGAAACCATTGACTTTGGAATTTGGCAGGCTGCCGATGGAACCTGGCAGTTGGCTGCCTGTGTGCGCAGGTGCAACTGTGGGGGCAGAGGCAGGTTGTTGTACAGATGGCAGACAGATGCGTTGACCAAGCGGGACTGGACACCCATGGGGATTGTTCTGGAAGGCGATTCCAATTTTGGAGAATATCCCGGTGGACTCCAGGCCCCATCTGTTCTCCCCTATAAAGGCGAATACTACATGTTCTATGGCGACTGGGTCAATATCTGTATGGCCTGGAGCAGTGACGGAAAATCATTTGCCCGTCTCCTGAATGCCGATAAGTTAAGCGGTCTGTTTACAGAGGGCCATCGCTCGAGCGCGCGAGATCCCATGGTCATGGCCTTCAGGGATACCTTCTATTGTTATTATACCGGCGTTCCCGGAGAGGAGTTCGGTGCCATTTACTGCCGGACCTCCAAAGATCTGCGACAGTGGAGCGATTCGATGATCGTGTCCATTGGAGGCAGCGGTGGAAGGGGACCGCAGGATGCCGAGGCCCCTTTTGTCATGTACTTACCAGAAGAATACAATTTTTATCTATTCCGTGCGCATCCCCAAAAGGAGGGCGGCGGAGAGTACGAGACATCGGTATACTGTTCGCCCGATCCTTTGGATTTCGGTGTTGATGATGACAAGTACAAGGTATGCGCGCTCCCCTACGAGGTCGTCAGGATCGTTAAAAACGAGGGACAAAATTATATGACCTCTATGATTCCGGGCAATAAAGGCATCCGGATGGCGCGTATGAGCTGGGTCGAGAAGTAACAGCGAAAAATCCTGTCCGATGATCACAATGGGTTGAAAAGTTTAGGATGATTCCCATTAGTTCATCAATACCTATTGGAGGCAACCATGGAAACCAGAAATGGCCGAAAAAGATGTATTCTATGTGCCGACAATTATTTGCAACCTGAGTGATGAATACATTAAAGAAAGGGAAAAGAGATTGGCAAAATTGGGCTTCGCGACGGATGAGGAAGTGGTTAAGGGACGCACCGGAGATGGCATTATATCAGCGTAAGGTTCTACAAAAGGCCATAAAGGCCGGTGTGAAAGTCTGTACGGGTTCAGATTCAAATCCTGTCGGTGAGATCGGTATCCTGGAGATTGAACAAATTGTCCTTTCCGGTGTGAGTGAGATGGACGCCCTCATCGCTGCGACCCGCAATTGTGCGGATCTATGCGGTGTTCCGGATAAACTGGGAACAGTTGAAGAGGGTAAGTTAGCTGATTTAATTGTCGTTGCAGAGAATCCCTTGAAAAATATTTCAAATCTCAGAAAGTTGAAAATGGTATTCAAAGATGGAAAAGAAGTGAACTTGACACCGCCTGAAGGAGAGATGAGTTACTGGAAATTCTATTTTTAAAGTTTAATAAACTATTATAGGTCTGGAGGATGGACTCATGAGTTACCATCGAGAGCTATTGACAATAATTCTTGTTAATGTGTTTGCTTTTTCTTCTTTCGCTCAGGAGAACATCGATTACAAAGTGATCGACGCCATCAGAGCAGAAGGATTCAACCGTTCTCAGGTTATGGAACTGGCAAGTTTCATGGCAGATGTTTATGGGCCTCGCTTTTCCAACTCCCCGTCCTATAACCAGGCGGCACAATGGGCGGTACGGAAATTTGAAGCATTCGGCATTGAAGCAAAACTGGAATCATACGGTGAAGTCGGCATTGGATGGGAGAATAAATTTACTTCGGTCCATATGCACGAACCTCAATATATGACGTTGACTGCCTATCCCAAGCCGTATTCGAGAGGAACAAATGGAAAAGTAATAAGCAAAGTACTACATATTAATTCTGAGGAGATTTATTCTGAACAGGATTTAGAAGCATATCGTAGAGATGTAAAGGGCAAGATCGTCTTCATCGCACCCCTGAGGGAATTGACACTAAATTTTCAACCTGCTGCCGTACGATTGTCGGAGGAAGAATTAGAGGGAATGGCGGAATTGCGAATTGTTCCGGAAAGGGGAATGGACCGCAGCAGGACCAGACAGCGACAGGAAGGCGCATCGTCCAGGCGGCCGCTTTCCAGGAAAAAGATCCGGGATTACCTGGAGAAGCAGGGCGCCCTGGTATTGGTTGAGCCGGGAGGTCCCCAGGGCCCTGCTCCCATGGACAAAGGGATCGTCCTGGTGAACTCGGGTCGTCCCATTGATAAGGATGCCCCCAGACCCATGCCTCATCTCATCGTGGCTGCAGAACACTATAACCGTATTGTCAGGATCTTAGAAAAAGATATTGATGTCCGGATGGAAGTTGAGGTAAGAGTCCGGTTCGATGAGGAGGATTTACAGGACTATAATGTCATCGCCGAAATCCCGGGTACGGATCTCAAAGACGAAGTCGTGATGATCGGCGGTCATTATGATGGAGAATCGGCAGCCACCGGAGCGTCGGATAATGCATCGGGATGCGCATCCGTCATGGAAGCCATGCGAATTCTGAAGACAATGGGTATTCAACCCAGGCGAACGATCCGTGCTGCCCTGTGGGGATGCGAGGAGGCCGGCCATCTCGGTTCCAAGGCATATGTGAAAAAACATTTTGGAGATCCTGAGACGAATGAATATTTACCGGAGCACGATAAACTGTCGGTCTATTTCAATATGGACTGGTACGGACGGTTTCGTGGTATTTTCCTGCAGGGTAATGACCTGGTCCGCCCCATTTTTGAAGCATGGATGAAACCCTTTCATGATGTCGGTATGTCCTGGATCGTTCCCGGGAATACGGGAGGAACCGACCATATGCAATTCGTGAGGGTCGGACTGCCTGGTTTCCAGTTTATTCAGGATGATCTGGAATTCTTTACCACGACATTTCATACGAATGCAGACTTCTACGACAGGTTGGTTGCCGAGGATTTGATGCAGGCTTCTGTCATCCTGGCAAGCTTTGCCTATAATGCAGCAATGCGAGATGAGATGATACCTCGCAGTAAAAATCAGGTAAAGAATAATCGCAGGTGGCATAAATAGGGGATATGATGCGTATTTCAAGGCGCTGTGTGGGCTTGTGTCTTATATTCGTGGGGATATGGGCGATTGCGACGTCAGGAGTTGCACAGCATAAATTACATGTTAATCATTAAGGGAGGCAACCATGGGTGCTAAAAAGATATCAACAGCGATTGTTCTATTCGTGGCATTTTGTGCTTCTTCGTTGGGTGTGGCAGTGCCGAATGTTGCTGATGTACCGGCAAAAATCGTTTTGACCCATTGTCATGTAATCGATTGTACCGGCAGCAAACCGATGAAGAATATGACCGTCATCATCACTGGAAATAAGATTACAGAGATCAAGCGGGGATCGTACGCAACATCCGGCGTACAGGAAGGCGTCAAAGTCATCGACCTGAATGGTGCCTATGTACTTCCCGGATTCTGGAACGTGCACATGCACATGGCCGCCCTCCTGCCGGATCCCAATCATATTCTACGAGGCGAACCACTACCTTCAGCTGTTATTCGGGCCGGGTTGAATGCTATGGATGGTATACGTTGGGGATTTACCAGCATTCGGACGGTCGGTGAGCGGGATTATCTGGATGTGTCCTGGAGAGATGCCTTTGATGCAGGATTTTTCATGGGCCCCCGCATCTTTACCTGCGGTGAGTCGGTTTCCATTACCGGAGGGCACCGTGGCGATGTACCGGTTGGGTACGATGGTGTCGCTGAAATTAGGAAGGCAGTACGGAGCCGTATCGTGCAGGGAGTCGACTGGATCAAGATCATGGGCGTGGAAATGCTTCAGGATGAGCTCGAGGCCGCCGTGGAAACGGCCCACCATATGGGACGGCGCGTTGCCTCCCACTCAAAGGAACCCGCAACGTATCGCTCCGTGAAGGCCGGAGTGGACTGTATCGAACATGCGTATGGATTAAGGGACGAGACGATCCAACTCATGGCTGAAAAGGGGACGTATTACGTCCCGACCATCATCTGTAATTTGAGCGATCAGTATATTAAAGAGCGCGATAGTCGTTTGGCAAAACTGGGTTATTCAAAAGATGAAAAAGTGGCCTGGGGCCGGACAATCATAGCACGTGCGGATGAGAGATCTCAGGAACATGCCCTGCATCAAAGAAAGGCGCTACAGAAGGCGGTCAAAGCAGGTGTGAAGGTCTGCATAGGCTCCGACTCCACACCTATCGGCGAGATCGGTATTCTGGAAATCGAGCAATTCGTGCTTTCCGGCATCAGTGAGATGGACGCTCTCATTGCGGCTACTCGCAATTGTGCAGATTTATGCAATGTGTTAGACAAACTGGGGACCGTTGAGGAGGGGAAACTGGCTGATCTCGTCGTTGTGGGTGATAATCCCCTGGACAACATCTCTAATATCAGAAAAGTTAAAATGGTTTTTAAAGATGGTGTTTCGGTGGACTTGAATCAGCCACAGGGAACGGCAAGTTATTGGGATTATTATATTACAAAAGAGTTTAAGAAAGGCTTCCTGGCTGAAGCCGAAGAGTCAGCCGGTTTTAAAAGAGGTAAAGTGAAAGCTCCGGAAAAATAAACTGTATGAATTAATAACCAGCAACCAGTGACCAGTAACCAGAAACATAATAACCCGTGGTCAGGATCATGAAAATCAAGAGCCCAATCATCATTATTCAACTGATTATCATCTCTTCCGTTTTAGCACAAGAGCATGTCCATTGGGATGTGGTGCAAAAAATCAGGGAAGAGGGAATTCATCATTCTCATATCATGGAAGATGTGGGCTGGCTGACTGACGTTTTTGGGCCACGCCTGTCAGGGTCGCCTTCGTATTTTGCGGCTGCCAAATGGGTGAAAGGGAAGTTGGAAGCATACGGGCTGGAAAATGTTCGGTTGGAACCCTATGCGTTTGGTACCGGCTGGCAGAATGATTTCACATCGGTTCACATGGTGTCGCCCCAGTATATGCCGATCATTGACTTCCCGTGGATTGTAGAACAGCTCAATGCCAATGGATACCAGGGGGATTTCGCGCTGGAATACGAACTCTACACCATGAAGGCCGAAGTCGGGTTAAAGAAATTTTACAATGATTTTGTCGGCCTTTTTGACAAACGTGTGAACGAATCATGAAAATATTGGGAACCTTAATGATGAAAAATTTACAGGGGAGGGGAAAGACAATGAGAGCGAAGTCCGTTTTTTGGGTACAGTTACTGTTTATCTTTATTCTCATTCTCGGCCGGCAGGGTGCAAGCGCACAAATGATTCCAATTGAAGACAGCAAGACGATCCTGCCCCTGAGGAAGCGGGTTGAAATCATGGAAAAGTGGTGGCGCTGGAAACGAGAGCATGTTCTGCCCGTGGTCATGAGAGAACAAGTCATTGATATGTGGATCATTCGTGATGATGAGGCCGATCTTTATTATAATAACAATGGTCCGGTGTATGTTTCTCTCTTACCGGCCGATCACCAGGGTATGACTTATGCCAGCAAACATGTGCGCCCAGGATCACAGAGAATTCCCAAATTCATGATGTTTTATGATAGTGGAGATAAAATAAAATATCTTGAGCCTGAAGACTATGGCCACATCTCGAAGCTCGTAGAGGAGCACAATCCTAAAAGGATCGCCATCGCTCAATACAACAATGAGAAAATGGTCGAGGCCATCGGGAAAAAATATGCGTCCCGAATTATTGACGCCTGGACACTGGGTGTACGATGGCTGGAGACGGTGGGTCCTGAAAGGGTCAGTGTCTATCGTCATGTTCAGCGGGTTGCCAACGAGGTGATTGCCGAGGCCTTTTCCAACAGGGTCGTGATACCGGAGGTCACAACGACCGAAGATTTGAACTGGTGGATTTTGCATAAATATGTGGAACTGGGTCTGGATATGGAGAACTATCCGACAATTAACATCCAGAGAAGCGATGAAAATATGGCCAAGTATGACGATCCCCCCGAATATTTTCGCAACGGCAGGACAAGCAATGGTGTGAACGTGGTCATCCGGCGTGGGGATATCATCAGTTGTGATACGGATTTATATCTGTACGGACTGATCACCGACTCCCATCAGCATGCCTATGTACTCAAACCAGGTGAGTCGGATGTCCCTGAACCCCTGAAAGAGGCTCTGCGGAAAGTCAACCATATGCAGGATCTATTTCGAAAAGAATTTAAAGTGGGACGTACCGGTAAAGAAATCGTTGCGGCTTCCCAAAAGATCCAACGATTGCCGGGGATCATCGAATCGGAACTCGGTTTCCATCCTCCACCCATGTACATCTTCCGGTTCTGGTTGGGTGGGTATATGTTTGATCGCAAATCATACGTTGCAGGAATGACTTCGGGCCCGGGATACTATCCGACGTCGATTGTGACCAATAACCATAAGCTTCATTACAATACGCTCTATGCTTTCGAACCCCATACGAGAATCGCCGTACCGGGTTGGGAGCATGGCGTAGAGCTTGGCATCGGGCAGATTGCGATATTTAAAGAACAAGGTCTACAGTATCTTGCCAGACCCCAGCAAAAGGACTGGCATGTGATTCGATAGAAAATCGGTTATGCCAAAAGTTTTATGAAAAAAGGAAACAAAAAGATGAAACCACAGAGTTCACAGAGGAGAGAGGAAATTAAAACCATAGAAGTTAAAAATTCTGATTTCATTCTCTGTGGACTCTGTGGTTAATTTTTGACAATAGGCGAAAGTCTAAGAGGAGGTCAGCCATGAAAAGAATGAAGATGTACACGGCCATTTTATTTGCGGTGCTCATCACCATGGGCCTCAGTGCACGGGCTCAAGAAGCCAGAGCGCGCTATGATATGATGAAAACGATTCGCAAAGAGAAACTCGACCTCGTTTTACCAGGAGCCATGCGGGACAATAAGGTCGACATGTGGATCCATGTGATGCAGGACGGCCATGTCGATCCTCTCAATCTGGATCTTGGTGTGAGAATGCGTTTGACGGTAAATGATACGACGTGTTTTGTCATTTTTACCGACCGGGGTAAAAAGGGCATAGAACGGGCAGTCCTCGGCGGAGGCAGGGGAGATCGTGAACTGTATTCCATCTGGGCTCCTGAAAATGACTTAGGCGCTTTTGTCGCCGAACGTGATCCCAAGGTTATCGCCGTGAATATGTCAGTCGGCATCCCGGCATCCAACGGAATGAGTTATGTAGGGTACCAGAGACTGACGGAGCGAATCGGGAAAAAATATACGGCCCGGCTGATCTCAGCCGAAGACTTGATCTCGGATTTCCGTGTACGAAGGGTACAGTCAGAGGTCATTGCATTTGCCAAACTTTGTGAGATGCAGAGACAACTCATGGAAGAAACCTACAGACGGATCGTTCCGGGCGTCACCACATATGAGGAGCTTGGCTGGTGGGTGCAGGACCGGGTCATGGAAATGGGATTGGGACGCGGCCCTGTCCCCGGAGGACCCAGTGCCCCGAGGGGACGCCTGAGCAGGAGGGTTTACACTCGGGGGGATTTCCTTTCATGGGATTGGGGATTGCGTTATCTGAATTTCGGAACGGATTACAAGCGGTATGGCTATATCCTCAAGGAAGGCGAAACCGATATCCCGGAAGGAATCAAGCATTTATGGAACACCGGCCTGAGAGCGCGTGAAATCTATCGTAAAACCATCAAAATAGGTTATTCCGCAGGGAAGATGCGGGACATGATGATCAAAGCCATGGAAGCGGAAGGATTTGTCTATACGCCTTCCGACGATTACAGTTCGTCATACAGGGACCAGATGAATGAAATGGGGGATTCGGAAACACCCGGATTTTATTTCGATTGCCATGCCGTTGGCAATACCGGCAATAGCGAAGTAGCAGTGGGTGCGTCCCTAGCGCCATTCCGTGATTCACGCAACAAATATATCATTCAGCAGAATCACCTCTTTGCTTTCGAGTATATGGTGCATGTCTGGAATCCCGATACGCAATCCAGGCAGAGTCTTAATCTTGAAGACAATGCGATAGTCACCGAAAAAGGGGTCGAGGCGCTCTATCCGCGAAACGATAATATTATCATTATTCATTGATGAAAGGCGGCATGCAAATGAAGAATAAACCTCTAATCGTGCTCCTTCTTTGCGGCATCCTCATTGCTTCACTGATGACCTGCATGAGGAATCTTCCCGATGGCAGTCAGGATCTTCAGAACAGCAAGATTGTCTATGTGGTTTACGAGGAAGGAGGTCCGGTTATCCATGTCATGGCTTCGGATGGCTCCCAAAAAGTGAGGCTGGTCCGGGGGGCCGCTCCATGCTGGTCTCCGGACGGGTCCCGAATTGCTTTTTCGGCGCGTGTTGATGGAAACCGGGATATTTACCTCATGAATGCGGACGGGTCCCATGTGACGCAATTAACGACCCACCCGGCATCCGATGGTGGGCCTTCATGGTCGCCCGACGGTACGATGATCGCCTTTGAGTCGAATCGAAGCGGCAGTTCACAGGTTTGGAGAACCAACGTGGAAAAAGGCAATTGGGGGTACAACCTGACCCAGTTGACCCGGGATACACCTCATCGTCGCGTGAACAATTTTCTCTCATGGTCACCAGACGGTTTGTGGATCGTATTTGAAGCGGACAGAGACCGGGACGATCCCGAGATTTATCTGGCCAACGCGGTGGATGGGTCCAATCAACAGCGGTTGACTTTTACCCGTGCGCTGGATGAAGTGCCTGCCTGGTCACCGGACAGCAAGCAGATTATTTTCTCATCCGACATGCATGGGGAGCCCCAGTCGGGCAATTATGATATTTACATCATGAATGTCGACGGCTCGGATCAAAAAAGACTAACGAAAACCGAGGGAGCGGCTTCGAATCCATCCATGTCGCCGGATGGATCGAAAATCGTCTACGATTTCAGAACAGACGAAAACGAATCGCAGCTATTCGTGATGAGTCGTGACGGCTCGGATCCTGTCGGCCTGGGAGTAGGCAGTAATCCGGCCTGGTCGCCATTTTTAAAAACGTTTTCAAATAAATAATTGGATTAAGAAACAATAGAGCAAATGGAGAAAATAGGCTAAACAAAAATCAAGTAAGGAGAGTTACCATGAAGAAAGCCATTATTATGGGCGCCGCAGGGCGTGATTTTCACAATTTCAACACCAATTTCCGTGATAATTCGGATTACCAGGTCGTTGCTTTTACTGCCACCCAGATCCCGGATATCGAAGGCAGAATCTATCCACCCGAACTCGCCGGTAGTCTTTATCCGAATGGGATTCCGATTGTGGACGAATCGGAGCTGGAATCATTGATAGATAAACATGGTGTCAATGAAGTGGTGTTTTCGTACAGCGATGTTCCGTATGCTTACGTGATGAGCCGCTCGGCTGTTGTGAACAGGGCCGGTGCGTCTTTTCGACTCATGGGCATGTCTGAGACATGGGTAGAATCTTCGAAACCGGTCGTTTCAGTCTGTGCCATCAGGACGGGATGCGGCAAAAGCCAGACAACCAGGCGTGTGGCGGACATCCTCATCGGTCGTGGAAAGAAGGTGGTCGCAGTCCGACATCCCATGCCTTATGGAGATCTCGTTAAACAGCGGGTGCAACGGTTTGCTACACTCGCCGATCTCGATCTCCATGACTGTACCATTGAGGAGCGGGAGGAGTATGAACCCCACATCGAAAATGGTGTCATCGTCTATGCCGGTGTCGACTACGAGGCGATTCTGCGTGAGGCTGAAAAAGAAGCGGATGTCGTCCTCTGGGATGGAGGCAATAACGACTTTACATTCTATAAGCCGGATATTTACATCACCGTGCTGGACCCGCACCGTCCCGGACATGAGTTAAAGTATTATCCGAGTGAGGTTAACCTGCGTGCGGCCGATGTGTTGATCGTCAACAAAATCGATTCCGCCGAAGCGGCCAACGTCGAAGCCGTCATCAAGACGGCTCGACAGATTAATCCCGGCGCAACGATAATCAAGGCCAACTCAAAACTGACCGTGGAAGATCCATCGGTGATCAAGGATAAGAAGGTCCTCGTCGTGGAAGACGGCCCCACTTTGACACACGGAGAAATGAAATATGGTGCCGGTGTTGTTGCGGCACAGCGCTCAGGGGCCTCTGAACTCGTTGATCCCCGGCCATATGTAGTGGGAACGATTTCCGAGACATTTAAAAAGTATCCCAATATCGGTACCCTGCTGCCGGCCATGGGATACGGAGACCAGCAGGTCAAAGATTTAGAGGCGACGATCAATGCCACTGACTGTGATTCCGTTGTTATCGGTACGCCGATTGATCTGAGGAGGGTCTGTTCGATTGAAAAACCTTCGACACGGGTGATGTATGAACTGCAGGAAATCGGTGATACGAATTTAGAAGATGTTTTGAGTAAAATTTGAAAGCGAGGATTGGATGGCATACAATTTAAGAAATCGGAATTTTCTAAAACTTTTGGATTTTACACCAAAAGAAATTGGTTTTTTATTAGAGCTTTCGACTGATCTGAAGAAAGCAAAATATGCCGGGACCGAACAGCCCAGACTCGGTGGAAAAAATATCGCCCTAATTTTTGAGAAGGCGTCGACCCGAACACGATGTGCTTTTGAAACAGCGGCTTTTGATCAGGGCGCAAGAGTCACCTATCTGGGGCCCACGGGTTCTCAGATTGGGAAGAAGGAATCCATGAAAGATACGGCAAGGGTGCTGGGAAGAATGTACGATGGTATTGAGTATCGAGGTTTTGGTCAGGCCATCGTCGAAGAGTTAGGAGCATATGCAAAGGTGCCCGTGTGGAACGGTCTTACCACTGAATACCATCCCACCCAAGTGCTTGCCGATTTTTTAACGATGATGGAACATTCCATCAAGCCCTTGAGCCAGGTGAAATTCGCTTACTTGGGTGATGCCGGAAATAATATGGGGAATTCACTGCTGGTTGGTGCCGCAAAAATGGGTATGGATTTTCGCTCCGTCGCACCCAAAACGGTACAGCCCGATGCAAAATTATTTGAAGAGGCCAAAAAGATCGCGGAGAAAACAGGCGCAAACTTGGTTTTAACCGATGATTTGAAAGAAGGTGTGAAAGATTGTGATTTTCTTTACACGGATGTATGGGTCTCCATGGGGGAGCCGGAAGCGGTTTGGAAGGAACGGATTGAGCTGCTCAAGCCTTATCAGGTGAACCAGGAAGCCATGGACATGACGGGGAATGCTCAAGTGAAGTTCATGCACTGCTTGCCCGCATTCCACAACCGTGAAACGGCCATCGGAGAAGATATCCACGAAAAGTTCGGGCTCGAGGCAATGGAAGTCACAGATGACGTCTTTGAATCGGAAAGTTCGATAGTTTTTGATGAAGCTGAAAATCGGGTCCATACGATCAAGGCGGTCATGGTCGCCACTCTGGGTTGTTGATCCTCTGAAATCAATTGAGGATTAAGCATGGAGGGATGAAAAGAAAAAAAACGTTTTTGGAGAAGGAAAACTCACTAAAAAACAAATTGTTAAGGTGTAAATTCGAACATTCTAAATTAGTAAGAAGGAGGGCAATGTAATGCCACAAGTCGAGAAGAAAGAGTACCCTGTGGTGCTCCAAGGACAACCAGCGGTTAAACCGATGGTCATATCACAGCCAAGGCAGGGGGAGAAGTTCAGGGTATGGTCTCCGGATGAATTCTCCCGATTGAAACGGGTCCTCATCGGTAGACCGGAAGGAACGAACATGCCGGCCGCAGAATGGGCCTGGCGGTACAATGTTCCTGATTGTAAGCTGCCCAGTCATATGCCTTTCCCGCAAGACATGGTGGATGCTGCCAACGAGCAGATGGACTATTTCGTGGGCAAGCTCGAAGAACGGGGAATCCTCGTTGACAGAATCCCGATTCTGCCGATGATGATGAACCGGCCGCTCATGAGCCCCATGGGCTGGGGACAATTGAACATGCACGGTGTCAACAATGTGCGTGATGTGACTTTGGTTCACGGCAGCATCATTGTCGACGCTCCAACGGTCCGGCGGACTCGCGTTTATGAGCGCTTTAATCTGCGCCCGTACTTCAATTTCCTCTGCAAAGAAGATCCCGTGTGTTTTCACACGTCAGGTCCCTTCCCGATGCTGACCGATGAGGACTACGACCTGGGTTACTACCACGACCGGGAAAACCGAACTGACGATGAACAGCGAGAGATGCTACTGGCCGCTCAATTTCAGCAGAAGAAC
>CAZYTI010000029.1:0-14015 GCA_964650065.1 uncultured bacterium | reverse complement strand
ACTACATCCCAATGTCAAGTTTTTTATGCCTTTTTGTTGCATCGCCAATTAACACAGGAGTCGATGATATAAAGTCCTGTTATTTTAAAGGAAAATCATGATTTAACCAGAAACCAGTAGCCAGCAACCAGTATTTATCAGTTTTCGTCGAAGCTTCATTATTCATTAGTCCGACCTTTTACCTCTTGATCTTATTATCATTCAACAGTGAAATTCCAAACGTCACCTTGAATGATCTTCTCTCCAATGACTGAATCAACACGCCAATAATACGTTTTCCCTATTTCCAGAGCGCTTGGTGAAAATATATTATTTTTCTGATTGCCCCGATACGATGACGATCGTTTGTCGGCTCCTTCAATGCCTTCTTTTTTGGTCGCAAAATAAATATCATATGATGCCGCCTTGTATCCAGGAAGCCACATCAAATCCGCATCATGCTTCACTTTATTGGCACCGTCCGGTGGGACAGGACGTGACGCATGGACGGACTGATATCCCGGAATCCAGTAAATCACATCACCATACTCGTATGGACCGATATCCGGACCTTTACCTAAAAATCGATCATTGATACCCTGGATGACGATCCCGGCATCCACCAGGTCAGAGTCTGCCTTGGGGCGGAAATCGAGATTATCGGGATCACGGAGTTGATCGCGGACATCACGACTAACAATATGACCCGCCCAATTATGACTGACAAGACCCGGTGGAACCACCTTGGACTTCCTTGGAATATCTCCGGACAGGGTTCCTGCCACATTGTTATGCGTGGCCGTAAAAAGATTAAATCCATTGATCTTGGTATTGGCGGAAATGATCAGATCGTTCTTTTCATTGTCAAAACAGAGGTTATGATAGATTTGATGATGATCCCCCTTGAAGAACGACCGCTGGGTTTCCCAGGCCACATTATGATGAACCGTACCGTGCGTTCCCCACGGTTTATTCGGCAGATTCGAGTTGTCGAACCGGAGTCCCTGCTTTATGGAATGGTGGACCCAGTTGTACCGTGTGATGGACCGTTCCTGTTGCTTCACGCTGACTTGAACGAGAGAGCCATCGGTCTGAAGATAACCCGATCGGGACAGATCGTTCAGCTCGATGAGGTTCCGGACACCGGCCTTGAACAATTCCGAGGCTCCGGTGGTATGGACCGTATTGCGGCGAAAAGTCAGTTCCGGGGCATCGACCATATGAATCGTCCAGCCACCCTCGAAGGTACAGCTGTAGTCGACATCGTGAATGTAACAGTTCTCCATGAGATTCCCCACGCCCGTCATCTTAATGGCGGGACCGTCCATATATTCGAAAACACAATTCCGGACGATATTGTACCCCGGATCGTATTCATTGGACGTGACAATCATTGTCACATCCATGGGACTGATATCCCGGAGCATGCGTATGGAATAGCTGGGATAATGAAATTTACAATCTTCCACAACCACATGATGGCAGTCCTTCAACCGGAATGTGGATCCGAAAAAGGTGAGGCCGTCTATTCGGATGTAACTGGACTTGGATATATCAAAACCATAGGACAGGGTCTTGCCCCGAATTTTCTTTTTCTCCGGATTCTTACCGTCCTTCGCCCAGAGATAAAGGATTTTTGAGTCAGGATTAAAGAACCATTCAGTAGGGGAATCGAGAAACTCCAATTTGTTCTCCAGAAAATAAAATCCTTCTTTGTTTTTGTTAACAAACCACTCCTCCCAGTTCAGACGGTCCCAGCAATCCTTGGGATAGTTGAAATAATCCCGGCCTTTCTCGTGTTCGATAAACCGGGCAAAAGTACGAAAAGAACCGATATTGAGAATGCCTATTGCACCCGAAAGGTCGAATCCGCAATTGGCCAGGTGATCTCCGTACATGATCCCGTAACGGCTCCTGGGATCGACATGAAACCAGGATGTGTGTTTGTCCCAGATGGAACCGTCCTCCCAATATCCATTGGGCCATCGGGCTGAAATCATCATCTTGTCATTCACAAAAAGCTGCCAGATATCCTTTTCCAGCTTGGTTTTGTAGATATTCCCCTTGTGCTTCTTCCATTTGGATTGGATCGGCTCAGTTCCATCCATAATCACTTTTTCGTCCCCATACGCCTTGAAGACCATGAATTGACCTCTACCGCCTTGGTGGCTCACGATTTCGATCCGCTCATGATACCGCCCTTCGCGAATCAGACAGGTATCGCCCGGTTGCATGACACCGGCAGCCTTTTGAATGGTTCTGAACGGCAGCTCCATGGATCCGGGATTGCCATCGCTACCCTGCACCGATACATAATATTTTTCTGCAGAGACAGGATAGACAGCAAGGAGAAAAATGAGTGCAGAAAATGCAATCTTATTCATATTCAAACCTCCACAACTTCATTATAGGCATTCAAATATTTTATCGCGATATGATCTCGAATTTTGATTTAACTGTCCCGAGAATAAATAGTGTTTATAGATTGGATTTTCTATGGGAGCGCTCAGGTTATCCTCAATCATTCCATAATTCCAGTGAAACAGAACCGGACACGTTATTTCGATCAAGTGGAATTTCGAACTCATCTATGAGGAACCCGTCCCGAATCCAATAATCTGAGGGATCTGTTGCTTTCATTGAATGCAGAGTATAAAATTGGCGCTTCATAACGGAATCAAATACGGCGATACCGGTTTCCAGAAAAGGATCCGAACGGCCTGTTTGATTTAAATACAACACCTCCAAGGGGATGGCATAGGCCAGTTGAAAAAGGTCCTTTGACTCGGAAAGCTGAAAATTGAACATCGAATAATGAAGATCGAAAGATTCCATTGTCTTGAGCCACGACATATTTGGTGCGATATTTTCTGATATCACAAAGGCCACATCCTGAGGTTCCCCAAAGCGAATCCGCTTTCTCATAGTTCTGATGGATACGGAAGGTTTCTGCCAAATAAAACTGGTCATAAGTCAACGGTCTCCGACTTACCCAGGCCGTGACGACTTCTTCTGGCCTGTGATGAATCAACAAATCATAAAAGTGCAGGAGGCCGAGCGTAACATGAAGGTATCCGGCGCTGAAGCATTGCCCGGCAATTTAACTTCCGAATTTTATTCCACGGAAAACGACCATACATCCCCTTCCACAACACGATCTTCCCTGACAGCATCCACTCGCCAATAATAAGTTTTTCCTTTCTCCAGTACTTTCGGATGAAATATATTGTTTTTTATAGCACCCATGAACTCGGGACTTTCCCGACCGGCTCGTTCGATTGACCGTTCTGAATGCCCGAAATATACATCGTGTGCTATGGACCGATAACCCTGAAGAAACATGAGATCGGCATCCAGCACGACGTTCTCGGCACCGGCAGGCGGTATGGGCGTCGATGCCTGAATCCTCTGCCTTCCGGGAATCCAGTACATATCGGCTCCCTGCTCATAGGCGCCCACATCGGGAGCATCACCAACGTAATCCCCTGTAATCGAATCGATGAAATAACCCGCATCAACGACAACGGCATCGGGTTTGGGCCTGAAATCTAGATGGTTAGGATCGCGAAGCTGAGATCGTACATCCCCCTGCCAGTTGTTGGAGTGCAGGCCCGGAAGTCCGAGACTCTTTTCAAATTTGGAGCTGGAGATCTCTCCTGCCAGATTGTTCCTGGTAACGGTTTGCCCGTTTTCATCGGGATGATCCGCCCCGGGCCCCCAGCCCTGAGCATAGTCGTTTCCCTTCAAATAATCTTTTGGAATGGGCAAACCGGTACGGGACCGGACGGACAGATCGTTGTTCACGTTGTCGAAGGAGAGATTGTGGTAAACCCGATGGGAATCCCCCTTGACATAAAAACATTGTGTGTTCCAGACCACGTTATGATGCACGGTGGCGCTGTGGGGCAGATCCCGCTTGCCGAAAAGGTAGCCGATATACGATCCGTCAAATCGGATGCCGAATTTGACCGCACTGTAGGGATTGGCCCGGGGCGAGTCATGAATCCAGTTGTATCGAATGACAGTGCCCGGCTGACCGGCCCCACTGACCTGAATCTGCCCCCCATCGGACTGGAGATGACCGCAATCGTAAATCCGGTTCAGCTCGATAAGATTTCGTTTCCCCCCTTTATATCCTTCTGAAGCACCACCGGTATGGACGGTGTTTCTCCGAAACACCGTCTCCGTGCCACCGCTTCCGTCGATGGTCCAGCCGCCGCCACCGGCACAACTGTAATCGATATCGTGGAAATAACAATTTTCCACGACATTTCGAAATCCCTGGATCTTCAGTCCCGTGCCGTCTGTGTATTCGAATACGCAGTTACGAATCGTATTTTCATAATTGACATCATCTTTACCCATGACAATGGTGACTTCCGGCTCATCGAGAACGCCGATCATTCGTTTCGAGGTGCTGGGATATTTGAAATGGCAGTCTTTAACAGTACAATGATGGCTTCCTTCCAGCTTAAACGTCGATCCAAAGAATTCAAAACCCTGAAACGCCACATACTCACAGTATTTTAAATGGACTGCATAAGTGAGCGTTTTACCCCGAATATCCCTCCCCGGGGGATTGCCCCCGTCTTCCGTCCACAGATACAGAATCTTGGATGACGGATCGTAAAACCACTCGCCCGGCGCGTCCAGACAGACCAGCACGCACTCTAAGAAGTAAAATCCCTCTTTTTTCTTGTTGTTCCAGAAAACCTCATTTTTCAGGCGGGGCCACATGTCGGACGAGTAATCGAACTCACCTGTCTGAATGGAAAAGTTTATCACCGGTGTGGCAAAGGTCACCCACGAGCCGATATTCAGGACAGCCACGGCCTTGGAAAAATCCTTCCCCGTCCCGATCAGATCCTGATAATCGGGATCGTTGATTAAATGGCCATTGGTGCTGTTCGCAGCCTGGTGGGCCCAGGATCGCGTCTGCTCCCACATGGATCCATCATCCCACCTTGCATTGGGCCACCGGGCGGAAATCATCGATTTGTCGTCCACAAAGAGCTGCCAGATGTCTCTCCCAAGATGCGCTTTATAAATTCGGCCTTTATGGCGATTCCAGCTTGGGGAGATGGGTTCCGTTCCATCGAAAACAACTTTTTCGCCTGCATAAGGCGTAAAAAGGATTGGATATCCTTCTTTGCCCTTTAGATGGGTGATTTGAATGGCTTCATGATATCGCCCCTCCCGGATATAACAGATGTCTCCTGATTTCATGACGGAAGCCGCCTTTTGAACCGTGGCAAAGGGCCTGTCCAGGGTGCCTGGATTGGCATCACTGCCGTTGATGGCGACATAGTACGAAGTCCCGAACAGGGATGCATTTGCATAAAACAGTAAAATCAGAAAATGGTTGAATGGCTGTTTCATCGTTTTCCCTTTTTTTGGGTTTTATTGAGAACCGCTCACCGTAAGCCTTAACGCGTACGCATACCGGCAGGGTGGCTCTTGCGGCAGCTGGACGATGAGATGTTCATCAGTCCGGGACCAGACCAGAGCGCCTTCATGCCCCAGGAGGGAAATCGAACGAATACCACCGACACCCACCGGTTCCTTCGCGCTTAGGCTTTGAACGATAACCTTCCTATGCTCCGGCCACTCCAGGAACAGGACATAGAGGTTCTCCTCCTTCCGGGTAAAACGGATGTCCTCTGATGTGCATTCGGTAAACCGCCAGATACTATGTCCCCCCCGGTTGACGGACCGCATTTTTTCAACAGATCCCTCCGCCTGTATCCTCCAGGGCCGCGTCCCGTAAATCGCCTCACCATTGACGCCCAGCCAGTCGCCGATGGAGAGGAGGATTTCAATCTGCTCGTCAGGCAGGGTGCCGTCGGCTTTGGGGGAGAGCGAGAGGAGCATACCGCCGTTTCGTGACACGCGATCCACCAGTCCGTCGATAATTTCATTGACGGAACGATATTTCAAATTTTCCACGTATCCCCAGGAGCCGATGCCGATATTCAGGTCATCGATCCAGGGGCGATCCACAAATTCGGGGCGGTCCCGTCCGCCCTCAAAGGTCAACACACCAAATTCTCTGGGGAAATTAAACTGGCGGGTAACGGGTAATTTGTTTAAAACATCAACATCTTTCCCCCAATGGAGGCTCCTGTTATAATAATGCGAAAGGATGTCGAGAACGATCTCGCTCGATACATCATCCTGAAACTTTCCGCCGTCGAACCAGAGCACATCGGGCCTGTAATTATCGATCACCTCCCGGACTTTTCCCTTCCAGACATTCAGGAATTCATCTTCAGTGGAGGTGAATTCATTCCAATAAAAATCTGCATAGATAGGATCGAACAAATCCCAACCGGCATGTTTCCCTTGTTCAATCTTGACGCTGTCACTAGGAAGGAACCAGTTAAACGTACGGATGTGATGAAAGGTGGCAATGGTCTTCACTCCCTTACTTCGAAGGGATTTTACCAGGTCACCGTAGAGATCCCGCCTGGGCCCCATGTTGCCGGCGTTCCACCGGTTCACCTTACTGTCCCACAAACCGAATCCGTCGTGATGGACCACGGCGATCCCCGCGTATTTCGCTCCTGATCGCCGGATCACATCCGCCCAGGCATCCGGATCGAAATTCTCGGCCTTGAATCGGGGGATGAATTCCCGGTATCCGAACGATTCCGGCCCGCCGTAGGTTTCCCTGTGATGACGATACACATCACGGGGATTCGTCTCGTCATACATCAGACGCCCGTACCATTCGGACCCGTAGGCGGGAACAGAGTAGATGCCCCAATGGGCGTAAATCCCGAACTTGGCATCGTATAGCCATTCTGGCACCTCATGGGAAGTCAGAGACTCCCAGGTCGGTGGATAACGATCCGGTTTGTCTTGAGTGGTTTTATGACAGGTGAAAATAATTGGAGCGAAAATAATGAGCATACTCGAAATGAATATTTTACTTCGAGAAAGGACCATAGACGCCTCCTTAAGGACAATCCTCTATTATCAAAATTAACCAGTTTTGAATTCACCGAAGGTACCTGGCAACCGCTCCAGAAGCTTCGCCAAAAGGGCCTGCATCTCTCCAAGCTTTTTCCGATAACGCGGATCTGCAGCCAGATTCTGCTGTTCACCGGGATCCGTGTCGAGATTGTACAGTTGGTCCACGTCAAAGTAATGCTTGAAATGCCGGATGGCCGGTTGTTCCGAGCCCCGACCGCCTGGAGGAAGGCCGATATGGCCGAACGGCGAATTGGGATCCGTATTATGCGGTTCTTTCTTTTCACGATTTGGGCCCCGGTTGTACCGGTCCAGAGCCGCCTTCCTTTCATCAAAGGACATATTTGTCATGTATTCGGGATAGCGGAGAGCCAGGTACTTCCAGTTGTCTTTGAGCACGGCCCGGCAACAGCCGATTTCAAAATAGAGGGCGTCATGGATGCGCCCGCTACCGCCTTCCAGGAGGGATTGGAAACTTTTACCGTCAAATTGTTCTCTGTCATAGGACACACCGCAAAGGTCGAGGATCGTCGGAGCGAAATCGATATTGGAAACCGGGACATTGACAACCCGTTTCCCCTTGATCTGTTTCCCCCACACGAATGCCGGTGTGCGCACACCACCTTCATAACAGGTGCCCTTTCCGGCCTCGACGCCATGATCGTCAAAATAGAAGATGATGGTATTGTCCAGGCGACGGGTATCCTCCAGTTTTCTCAGGACAGCCCCGATGCCGTCATCCAGCCAGAGATTATCCGCGGCCCGGTCTTCGGGCAATCCCGCCTCATCGATACGCTTTTTGATGGAAGCACGGGATGGCTGCACCTTCAACGGTTCCTTTAACAGGCCCGCCGTGGTGATGCGGGGATCGCCCGTATATTTCCGACCCATGGGCACCGGACCATGATTCAGGGTCGTGGCCATGTAGAGGAAAAAGGGTCTGTCGCCGGTCTGATCGATGAAATCCAAAGCCCCCTGGGTGATCCAGTCCATGTTGTGCTGCTGAAGGGCTCTGCAGGTCGTCCCCGGCAAATTGCTGTTCACAATGCTTGCTGCATAATCGAATCCGCATTTTTTGTAAGCCGCGATGATGGCCGCCTGCCGTTTCTTCAATAGAGCATCCACATCTGGATCGGTGGGATCAACATCTTTGGGGATGCGCGGTATGCCCGGTGTATCGATGACGTGGTTCTTGCCCACAGCACCGGTAATATAGCCGGCATCCTGAAGCATTTTGGGAAGGGTGCGATCCGTCGGGATGATGTGGGTATTCCACTCCACGACCAGCTGATTGCTCTTATTACGCTGTGCAAGGAAGCGTTCGTTTTGTGCCCGGGACGCATATCGACCCGTCAAACAGGCATAACGGCTGGGCGTGCACACCGATGTGGAAACATACTGCCTTGAGAATATCACACCCTCTGAAGAGAGCCGGTCGATATGGGGTGTGAGATTCTTGGGCCGGCCATCCGAAGTTTTCCCTTCGGGCAGGAAATTGAAATCTTCCCGCCGCTGATCGTCCGTGATGATGAACAGGATGTTGGGCGGTGTAGCAGGGGGAACGGTCGAGCCGACCGCATATCGGGCTAATAAAATCCCTGCCGAACCCGCCATGGAGGATTTCAAAAAGCTTCTTCGATTCATGAATGGTATCCTTTCAAGGCCATCAAATGGATTGCACACTGAAATAAAATCAATCGCCCACGCGGACACTGTGAAATGGTACCCGCATGCCCCAAAGTTCATCCATACCTTCGAGGGAAACTTCTTCGTCCAGGCCATACCCGGAAATTTTGAGATGAACGATTCCTCGCACATTTTTTACTTTCAACACCCGGGGCGTCATCCAGTCATCGGGTGTGAACGTCATACGGGCATCCGTGTTATCGGAAAATTGAACCGTAATATCTTCCAGCGGCGGTATGGCCAGAAGCACTTTCAATTGACCGGTACGGTCTCCGGGCAGAAGCCACAACAAATTTCGATGCCCCGGCACCCAGTACTCGCCCCCGTGCTCATAGGCGCCGATATCGGGCGCATCCCCGATATAGCCGTCAGTGAATCCTTCGATGGACTGTCCCGCATCCACCAGGGGAGAATTTCGTTTCGGGCGAAAATCAAAATGATCGGGATCATTCAGGCCGGGATCGTCGCCCTGAAAATTGTGCTCGACTTTTCCTAAGGGCGGCTCCTGGACCGGTTCATAATCGAAGCGGCCGGAGATATGGACGCCATAGTTGTTCACCGTCTCCGAATGGGCGTTCTGTGCTTTCAGCAGGTAAGGCCATTGCTTGGAGCTCCACGGTTTGAAGGGCTCGGGCCGTTTTGTCATGAGGATATCGGTCTTCTGAATGTTGAAGACCGTGTTGTTATACACACGATTGTGATCTCCCTTGACGATGATGCCCTGGCTCCTGCAGTTCCACACCACATTGTGGTGCACGGTCAGTCCGCGTGTGACATCGTCCCCCCGCAGTCCTTTGCCGCCCCCCTCCGAGCCTTCGACAAAGGCGATATAATCATGGGCCCAGTTGTACCGCAACACGGTCCCCGCACAATCGACACCGCCGGTCTGAACGCAGGCGCCGTCTGTTGTGTTCATGCCGCCATAATAGAGATGATTGTACTCAACCACTTTTTTCCCCGTACCAGCGGATGCCCGAACAGGCACGTTGCCGGTTTTGAAAACAGTGCACCTCCGTATCGTCACATCGGATGTATTGGACTCGATGCCCGAGGCAGGCGTAAAGGACCTCCACCCCACATCGTGGATCAGACAGTTGTCCACCACATTATACCATCCCTCAATCACCAAACCCGGACCATCACTGTCAGCCACACTGCAGTTTTTGAAGGTATTGTGAGAACCCGAAATGAATGTGGAAGGCAGGGTACGAATATCCTTTAGAAAGTGGGATATTTTCCCCACATACCCGGAACCCGCTGGTAGGTGGTCTTCCCCCTCCTTGAAGAGTCGTGCAAAGGTTGAAAATCGGAAATGACAGTTGTCCACGACACAATACCCGCACGTTTCCATTTTCAACGTGGTGGCAAAAAAATGAAATCCTTTGAATTCCACAAAACTAGAATTGGACACTTCAAACGCAAAATCCCGCACCTTGACTTCAACCTGGTGGTGCTTCGGATCTTTGCCGTCCGGTGTCCACAAATAGAGTGTTCCCGTATCTCGTTCCATGAACCATTCTCCCGGGCTGTCCAGGGCTTCCAGCTTCCCTGAGAGGAAATAGTGGCGGCCCACACTATAGTCCGGTTTCCTGCCCGCCATATTGTCTCCCAGGTCCTTGGTGTGTTGGAAGTAGTCCTGCCCTTTTTGGTGATTCTGAACGATTCGGGTCCAGCACTGAAATCCGCAGATGTTCAACGTGGCAATGGCTCCGGTCCAGTCGATACCAGTCTTTGCCAGTTCGGGATCGACAATGGTTCCGTACACACTCCCCTTGCCGACCCTCGCCCAGCGATCCGCATCCCAGCGGTTTTCAAAGGGGCAGTCGGGCCATCGTGCCTCGGTCATCATGCGGCCGTCTACAAAAAGCTGGTCAAACACCTGATCCACTTTCATCTGATGGATTTTGCCTCGATAAACCGACCACTTGCCGATGAGAACATCTGTGCCGGAAAGAATGACTGTTTCACCGGGATAGGCTGCGAACCGTGTCCAGATTTCATTAAAATCATTGATCTTATCCAAGTGGATGGATTCCCGGTAGACGCCTCCCCGTACGATGCAGACGTCACCGGTTTTCATCAGGCCAGCCGCATGAGCCAACGTTCGGAAGGGTTTCTCTATGCTACCGGGATTTGTGTCTCTGCCATCCACCGAGACAAAATACTGCTCAGCCATGATTGGACGATACAGAAAAAATAGGGTTACCAACAGGATGGAAATGATTCTTATCATGGAACAACTCCTTTAACAATCAGTAATGGATTCACCGGTTACGTTTTCGCCGATGAAGATTGTAGAGGGCTTCATCGGAGAACCGGATATTCTCCTGTTTAAAACGCCGGTCTCCTGCGCGCCGTTGACTCAAACCGCACTCAAACCGGACGAAAAATGTAAACGGCTTTTCTGGCGTCGGCGGCACATGGCACAAACCCCATTCGATGCCCTGGCCGTCCGTAGTATTGGCAAATGCGTCGGGACGGTACGGCCCCGCCGCATCGGGCGGAGCCACGACAACAGACATGACCTCAAAATTGACACCATCCGGTGCAAACTGGATTGTGTTCTTTTCCACACCGTTGAGGATGGTCAGCGTGGCGACCCCCTTTTTGTAGGGCCAGACCACCACCTCATGTCCGCTGGCCGATACAGGATTCAACGGATGTTTTTCGAAAGGCCCTTCTGGCTGTTCAGCAGTGGCCAGCCCCATGGCGAAGTCGGGATAGGGCTTCCGCATCTTGCTCCCCACACCCATGGGGTGAGATTTGTAATAGAGCCAGAGTTTGCCCTCCCGGACAATAAGCATGGGATCATGCACCTTGTGCGAATCGAAGGCCCCGTACTTCTTGATCAGGCTGCGGTTGTCCACATCGCCATCCCACTCGCCTGCTTCACCTGGACGGAGTATGGGCTCCGGATGCCGGTGCCAGGGACCCTCGGGATGCTCCGACCATGACATACCGATCACATTTTTCGTGCGTCGTTTAAACGGCCATTGTACCGCCTGATAATAGAGATAGTATTTTCCTTGATAAACCAGTATATCCGGTGTGAACACACTCCGGTCGTCGAATTCTCCCCGGGGACCGGGAGGAACGGCAAGGCTCTGCTCTTGCCACTGATGACCGTCCTTGGAAGTGGCATAATAGATCGATGCCATATCCCAGGTGGTGGCGGCATGGGACATATCGGCCTTGTCGTATCCCACCACGTTAACATTTTTTGGAGTTTTGGTATAATAAACATAAAACGTTTCGCCCACCTTGATGATAGTGCTTGGATCCCGGCGGTTGACACCCTCCTCATAGCCCAGTCCTGGCGCTGGAGCGTAGTGGAAGCTCGTATAGAATTCATTATTTCGAGTCTCGGTTTGCTTCCATTGCTCGATATATCGCTGCATGGAGGCGCTGACCTCTTTCCCGTCGTAATAGCCGTCTAAAGAGCCGGATATTTTCCCCTTCCCATGATGACATCCAAGGGAAAGCAGTGTTATTGAGATAAAAAGACCAAACCTTACAGCGACTTTCATAATTTTTCTCCATCTTTCACAACGATTCCAAAGCGACCGATTCGGACTTCCTGAATAATAATAGGCATGACACCCTTCCACGTGATTGATGATAAGTCCTCCTCTCATCTATTGATCGAGCTTGCCTTCCACCTGAATCTTAAAAGCCAGTGCAATACCATTTGGCTTCACTTCAGGCAGGATGATGTGTAATCCTCTCTCATCCCGTTTCCATTGAACCTGACCAATACCCAGGAGTTCTATGGAATCAATGCGATTCTCCGAAGAGACTTTTGTATCCTCACTCAGGGACTCTATGGTTAATTGATCCGTCGGCGGAATACCGGTGCACATGGCGTACAGGGTATTGCCTCGACGCGTAAACCGGACATCCTCCCAGGTCAGCTTTTCCGGGTCGGGCTCGAATATATGAAGAATGCGTTCCCCGTCTTTCCGGATGATTTTCAGTTTTTCGAGGTCTCCTTCGTTCCGGATTTTCCAGGGCCGGGTTTCAAAGATGGCTTCGCCGTTCTGTTTCAGCCAATCACCGACGCCCAGCAGACACGATCGGATCTCATCCGACAGCGATCCGTCAGGACCGGGGGTGAGGGACACCAGCAAACCGCCGTTGTTGGCCACTAAGTGGATGAGACGGACCACAATCTCCCGGTGTGTTTTCGTGGTCATCCCCCGATAATAGGGCCATGCATCGCCTATGGATGTGTCATCCTCCCAGGGCCGGTCCAGAAGATTATCGGGACGGTCCCGGCCGTTCTCGAAGGTGTAGACGCCGAATCCTTCGCCGAAATTATAGCTGTTATTCCCGTACAGACCGGTGTATTTGTTATGGACACTGACCTCTTTGCCCCACTCCAATGCTTTGTTGAAATAGTAGGACAGCCAGTTTTTGGCATGTTCCCCCACGGCGCCTTCCCGCAAATTGCCGCCGTCGCACCAGACGATATCCGGGCGGTACTTGTCAACAACCTCTTTGACCAGACCTTCCCACCAGGGCAGAAAATCGGATTCAAAATCCGACTCATACCAGTAGAGGGAACGATAAGCTGGATCCAGGAGATCCCACTTTTTCTGCCGGGCCGTCTCCAGGTGATCCTGATAATAGGTATTCCACATACGATGGGTTCGCAGATGATGGAAGGTGGCAATGATCTTCAAACCGCGTTTCCGCAATTCCCCCACATAGTCTCCATACACATCCCGCTTTGGACCGGTCTTGAATGCGTTCCATGCCGTGAGATCACTGTCCCAGAGTGCATACCCGTCATGATGCATCACGGCGAGGCCCGCATACCGGGCCCCCGAGGCGGCTACGAGTTCCGCCCATTCTGCGGGATCAAACTTCTCGGCCTTGAATCTGGGGATGAGATCCTTGTAGCCATAGCCCTCGGAAACAGGACCTACATGTCTTTCGAACAATACCCTCTCATCACGATCCGGTTTGTACTGAAAGGCGAAATAGATGCATCTCCGTGTGACCTCCATGTCCTCATCCGCCGGCCAGTCATGGGCCACCGCATAGGGCCCCCAGTGACCGTAGATCCCGAATTTGGCATCCGCCATCCATTCCGGGATCTGATGCTGTCTCAGGGATTCCCAAGTGGGTTCGTACCCCTTCTTTGCATCCGTACAGGACAAAAACCAGAGAACGATGAGAAGGAACCCTATACGTTGTACACTACTCTGCTTTAACATTCTGAGTCTCCCATAGTTAGCCTATACAATCATGATTATCAGACATCCTATTTCCTCAATCGATCAATTGTCCGCCTACTTCGATGCGGAAAGCATAGGTGATCTCGTTGGGTCTCTTTTCCGGGAAATAAATCGTCAGTCCTTCTTCGCCGCGATCCC
>CAZYTI010000028.1:0-14086 GCA_964650065.1 uncultured bacterium | reverse complement strand
ATTTTGTTGGTCGGTGGTTAATTCGATGAGGTCCAGCAAGGGCTCTGCGGTTTTTATAACATGTTGTAAATGCCAGACATAATCGTCCCAGTCCGATGGCTTTCCTTCAAAATAATGAAGCATTCGCTCTCTATTTTCCTTTCTCCAATTAGTCACATCATGCTCGAGTCCCGATGGATATTTACGAAAATATTTCTGTACGGTGGCTCCCATTTCATCTAGGATTTCCGTGCGTACATCTGCTGCCTTCTGCCCTTCCAGACGGAGGAAATCAGGAATCCCTTTTTTCGCTTCCTGGGTTTCGAAATAGATGTTTGATTGTCCGATGACGCCCCGGAACAGGTTGATGAACTCCATGATAAAACCGACAGAGATGTCTCCGGAACATTCTTTTGTTTTCCCCCGGGCCAATTTCCACAGCGTGCTCAGGGCGGAAAAGCTCGTCCGGTATTCGTTGATGGGACCGATGATGCTTTTAAAAGTTCCGATGACCTGTCTCACCAAAGCTTTTTCGAGTATATGCAAATCATTCTCGAGGTTAAATATTTCCCGTTCCGCTTTTTCCAGATAGGAGAACAGGGATTCCCGTGCATCCTCCAGATTATCGGCTTTTCCGAGTATTTGGAAAATATCAGGATTCGCCTCCCAGAGCCGATCCAAGTATGCTTCATAGTCCACTTCAAACTTAGGCTTGATCATTTCAATAGCGTCGGTAAAAACATCGTCGATGATTTTAGTGTGGAAGCGCTTCATGGTTTTATTCTGTAATGATTTGGATGTTTTTCTCAAATCCTTTTGATTCATGATTTCCGGTTTTTTCATAACGAGAAATCCTTTTTTGGTTAGTGAGAACTCCTGAAATATCGTGAGTAAATAAAATATCCCTGCAATTGGGACACGGCTAATGAATAGATTTGGGATAAGAATTGTTCAATGTACAATATATGATTCATAATTTCAATATCGAATTTTAAAGAGTGCATTTTTCTCTTGAATTCCCATGTCAGATTTTATATATTAAAAGTGAACTTAAAGATAAACTTTAACTTTATGAATAAGGGCGGGGGCTCCATTGAAAACCATTTCCATGTTGGAATTTCGTAAAAATGCCGCAAAGATCATTCGGTGGTCCAAGCGGGGCCAAACAATGATCATGACCTATCGAGGGAAACCAATTTTTCGTCTCGAACCCATAACGGAAGATAAAATAGAGGATGATGATCCCATCTATCAGCTCTTTTCTCTTGCGGTTGAAGGAGGGGAGGATTTGAGCGATCAAGAAATGGATGAGATTATTTATGAATCCTGATATTTTCATTGATACCAGTGGATATTACGCCTTATTGATTAAGAATGATAATACACACAAAAAGGCTTGCGAAATTTTACTCCAAGCAGCAAAAGAAAAAAGTAGATTTGTTACGACTGATTATATTCTGGATGAGATTGTTAGTTTACTTAGAATGAGAAGCTATGAATATCTTCTGTCCGAGTTATTTGAGAGCATTCTCAACTCAAAAGCATGTCGTATCGAATGGATGGATCAGGAAAGATTTGAAAAAACCAGGTCATTTTTTTTGAAACATTGCGATCATCAATGGTCATTTACAGATTGCTTCAGTTTTATCATTATGAAAGAATTAAAACTAACTGATGCCTTATCAAAAGATATGCATTACAGGGAAGCTGGGTTTCGCCCTCTTCTCTTAAAGTGATGCATGCGAGTCTTAACAATGTCGCCGGGATTCGAAATCGGGATTTGCATTATTGAACATCAGTCAGTATGTTTTCAATTTAAAAAAAAAGGATAATTGAAAACGTTTATACATTAAAATAGACTTTATGTAATTTAACGATCTCTTCTTCCAAGGAAATTTATGCTGCAGCACATCAAACGACTGACCAAGCATTCGGCCGTCTACGGTATCGGGCACATCATCAGTCGATTCATTGGGTTTTTACTGCTTCCGATACATACCAATGTACTGCTACCGGAAGAATATAGGACACCTGCCCTGCTGTTTTCTTCTCTGGCCATTCTAAACGTGATATTCAGCTATGGTATGGATGTAGCCTTTCTTCGGTTTTTTATATTAGGTGAGTCAAAAGAAGAAAAACGGCGGATTTTCAGCACGGCATTCTGGATGATCATGACAACAGGCACCTGTTTCATGACCTTCATGCTTTTCAATCCCATACCTTTTTCCAGACTCATTTTTCGAAGTGACGAGTACGCGATTCTCATTCGACTGGCCTCAGGTATATTGTTAGCCGATACATTGGGATTGATCCCTTTCCTGACGTTGCGGGGAGAAGAGAAGTCCGTTCGGTTTGTGGTACTGAAATCACTCAATATTGTTGTTAACGTAAGTCTAAACATCCTCCTTGTGGTTATTTTGCGATGGGGTGTCAAGGGTATCTTCATCGCCAATTTGGTGGCCTCGGTATTTACGTTATTTACCCTGCTTCCCATTATTGTTCGCTGGATACGTCTTCGCTTCGACAGAGAAACACTTCTGGATCTCTTCCGTTTCGGACTTCCCTATATTCCATCCGGTCTGGCGGTCATCATCATGGATCAAATCGGACGCTTCTTTTTAGACCGGATGATGGGTGAGGAACCTACGGGAATTTTCAGTGCAGGATATAAATTGGGCATGTTTATGGCTCTGGTGGTGGCTGCGTTTCGTTTTGCCTGGCATCCTTTCTTTTTATCGACTTCCAAGCAGGAAGATGCACCGAAGATTTTTGCGCGTGTCCTCACCTATTTTTTGGTGGTAACAGGCTTCTTTTTTCTCGTCATTTCCTATTTTATCGAAGAAATTGTTCGTTTCCGAATCGCCGGCATTGGCCTGGTGGGTGAAGAATACGCCGCCGGAATACAAATCGTGCCCCTTATCATGCTTGCCTATATTGGATATGGGGTATACGCAAATTTTGTGGTCGGTATCTATCTTAAGAAAAAGACCATTTACCTCCCTTTTATCACCGGCACCGGAGCTCTGGTCAACGTTGTGGCCAATATTTTCCTCATCCCACGCCTGGGAATCATGGGGGCGGCCTGGTCCACTTTATTGGCATATGCGTCCATGGCTTTCACCCTGTACTGGGTATCTCGTAAACTCTATTTCATTCCTTATGAATTGGTTCGGATATTGAAGCTAATCTTGTTTTTTGGAATATTCTTTTTCCTGGGTACGGGTCCGTTCTTTGGAGGAAGTTACATTTTTCGTATTCTCCTCTTGGCGGCTCTTTTCCCCATGTTCTGGATCGTTCGATTTTTCTACCCGGATGAAAAATCGGCTCTGAAACGATTCTTGCGTGTATTTTGAGGATGGGATGATCATGGGGAGTAAGATGGAGTCGTACAAATCATTCTATGATGAAGTTGGTAAGAATTACCCCGAAGAAGACATTGTCTACCGTTCTTTAGGTGGAAGGCTTCGCAGGGCTTTTATACTGACATATCTTACCTCCTGCAAGGGTACACTTCTGGATGTGGGATGCAATCAAGGCATGTACCTTAGGGAGTATACAGGTGGTATGAAGGTCGGTATGGACATTTCACTCTCCGTGTTGCAGAGAATCAGGGGTAGAGGCGAAGAAACGCCACTCGTTATAGGTGATGCGCAGAGCCTGAATTGTTTTCGGACTGAAGTATTCGATACAATGATCTGTTCGGAGGTTTTGGAACACGTGGCCTATCCCCGAAAAGTTTTAAGGGGAATGATTCGGTTGTTAAAACCTGGTGGACAGGTGCTGGTGACCGTGCCCAACTATCGCAGAAAGCGGCCCGAATGGGTGGACATCGGGACGATGAAGGGTTATGGTGTTCATGGGATCAAGGCCGACACCTATTTTCATACGGCTTTCCGGACTGATGAATTGGCAGAGATGGGTGAGTCTGCCGGATTCGACATCATTGAAACGGGTACCTTGGAAAAAGGGGTGAAATATGCGGCCAAGATCCCATTCCTGTTTTTTCGTGTGCTTCGATTCCTGAACGGGATGACTTTTCAAAATACAGGATGGGATCGATACAATCAAAAAATGTATGATGTCTCGACCGTATGGATATACACAGTGGTACGGGGTCTCGGTCTCCATCGTTTCCTTCTAAAGTGGATTTTTGAGGGCGTCCGGTCCTACGCCATTTTGGGGAAGCCAAAGGTATGAAAAGGGTGCTCATCATTTCCTATTATTTTCCCCCCATGGGGTTGGGAGGCGTTCAGAGAACGGCCCAATTTGTCAAATATCTTCCTGAATTCGGATGGGAACCCATTGTATTGACTGTGAAAGACGTATTGTACCACGCCAGGGATAACGCTCTCATGAAGACACTCCAGGGACAGAAAGTGGTCAGGACCGGTTCTTTCGATCCCCAGAGGATGTGCTGGAAACTCATGGGAGGAAAGAAAAAGGCTGAAGCGAAACCATCACACAAGGGGAGATTCGCCTTTTTGGAGTGGGCCAATCGCAAAATTTTACCCTGGATTCTCATGCCGGATCCGAAAGTACTCTGGCTGCCACATGCTGTCGTTGGTGCGAAAAAGCTGATACGATCCGGGGATATCGATCTCGTACTTACGACATCTCCCCCCCAATCGGTTCATTTGACAGGGCTCAGAATCTGGAAAGATACGGGACTTCCATGGGTTGCAGATTTCCGGGATAACTGGTTGAACGAACAATATGAAAACGTTCCCACTTTGCTCCATCGGAGACTGAATCGGTACTGGGCTCAAAAAGTCGTCAGGTCCGCAGACAGGATCATCACGGTTTCCGAACCGATTACCCAGGATTTGATCTTTCTGTCGGGAAAAGAATCTCAATATGTCACCACGCTGTTGAACGGTTTCGATGGAAAAGATTTCAAAGGCACCGAGAGCAGGTCGACAGAGGTCTTCACCATCACCCATACCGGAGCACTCAACGCGGTACGAAGTCCATACGTATTTCTGCGTGGAATCGCCAGGGCCGTTCAAGAACACCCTGAATTAAAAGATAAACTCCGCATTCATTTTGTCGGACCGGTGTACGGTATCGATTTACCTGGAATGGTCAATCATTTGGGATTGAAAGCGGTCGTGAAGCAGGTCCCCTTCGTCCCTCATGAGGCGAGTATTGAATATCTCATGTCATCCGATATGCTTCTCCTGCTGATTTCCGGAGATTCCAGTGCCGGTATTGTGACGAGTAAGATTTATGAGTATTTAGCCTCGGGAAAGCCCATCATGGCCGTCACACCGAAAGGGGAAGCCGCAAATCTCGTCATAAAACATGCCCGGGGTATCGTCGTGCCACCGGATGATGATGAAGCAATTGCCCATCATATCAAAAGATCGTTTGTGTTGTGGGAACGGGGAGATTTGAAGGTGTCCGTTCCCCGCTGGGAGGGAATGAAGACCTATGAACGCCGTTCTCAGACGGGTGTTCTGGCCGATATTTTCGACCGGTTGATCTCTGAGAGGCGCTCAAAATAAAAATCACCACGGAATCTCACAGAACAACACGGAAAAGAAATAATAACAAATGTGGAAATTGCATCCATGAAATTCTTTTTTTTAATTCCGTGTTTCTCTGTGAGATTCCGTGGTAAATGTTTTATAAAACTGATTTAGCGTTTGAAAACCAAATGAAAAAACACACCACAACAGGGCACTGGAAACTTGGATTTGGATTGTCGATCATCGCGGCGTTGTTCTGGAGTTTGCTTCCCATCGCCTTGAAGATCCTCCTGGAGAGTATGGATCCCTACACGATCACATGGTATCGCTTTTTAGTGGCGGCTTTTCTCCTGGCATTTTTTGTCCTTAGAAAACATGGCCTGTCACCGATTCGCAAAATTCAGGGACGTCTTCTGGTCTTTTTAATCGTGGCCACCGTAGCCGTGGGCAGTAATTACATTCTCTTTTTGTTGGGTCTGAATTTTTTACCGCCGAGTACGGCTCAGGTCGTCATCCAATTTGCTCCCATGTTTTTGCTCATGGGGAGTATCCTCTTTTTTCGAGAATCCTTCCGGGGTATACAATGGGCAGGTGTGGCGGTATTTATCACAGGCATGTTGCTCTTTTTTAACCAGCATTTGGGGGAGGTGTTCTACCGTCTGACCAATTACACCATGGGTGTTTTGCTCATCATTGCCGCCTCCGTGGCATGGGCACTGTATGCCATGGTTCAGAAGCAGTTGCTCAGGTTTTTTCGGTCGGGAACCATCATGCTCTTTCTGTATGTGGGGGGTGTCCTGATGCTCTTCATGATATCCCATCCTTCCCAATTATTTCAATTGAACCGAACGCAACTCCTGATATTGATTTTCTGTGGGGTCAATACACTCATCGCTTATGGAAGTTTTGCAGAGGCATTGGCTCATTGGGAGGCCAGCCGGGTGAGCGCTGTTATTACGACAGTTCCATTGCTTACGGTTCTCGCCATGAAATTTGGCGCTTCTCTATTCCCCAACTATATCATTCCGGAAGTGTTGAATTCCCTGAGTATATTGGGTGCCGCTTTGGTCGTTGTGGGTTCCATGATGGCTGCCCTGGGGCAGATGAAGGCAAACAAGAAAATCGGGTATGAATAAAACGTTTAAAAAACGGTAAAATCTTCGTATCTTGAACCTGTTACATTCTATTTTTTTCACGGATTCATATAGAGAAACATGTAAAAATTGTAGGGGTAAATGATGGATGAAAAAAAAGATCGCTCAATGTCTCGAAAAGAATTTCTCGAGAAATCTTCGAAGGGTTTACTCACCATCGGACTCTTGAGTAAGACTCCGTCAGGTTTATTGGATTCAAAGCCAAATCGAAAAGTCGGATCTCCCCAAACCTGTATCCTGGGACGAACGGGATTAAAAATGACGGTCGTCGGATATGGGGCAGCCAGGACCATGGAGCCGACACTGGTCAGGCGGGCAATGGATTCGTTGATCAATTTTCTCGATCCCGGACGGTGCTATAATAACGGTCAAAATGAGGTCATGGTGGGGAAAGTCCTGAAAGGAATTCGCCAGAATGTGATTATCCAGTCAAAAATCAGTCTCAGATCACGGGGCCTTCGGGAGAGACTGAAATCGGCGGAAGAAACGAAAAAGATTCGAATGGAGCTGGAAAAATCACTCCAGGATAGTTTCAAGGCCCTTCAGACAGACTATATCGACATCATGTTACTCCATTCTGCAGATTATGTAGAAATGGTTGAAAGTGAAACAATCATGGAATTCTTTCAGACAGCCAAAAAGAAAGGGCAGATCCGAGCGCATGGATTTTCCACGCATGCAAAAGATCTGGCAGCTATCAGAGCGGCCAACAAAGACGGTTTTTGGGATGTCATCATGACCTCCTATAATCATAAGGGGTCATATGTTCATTCACTAAGCGGCAGTTACAGTGAGTGGGACCAACCGGCCCTGGAGGTGGAGCTGAAGAAGGCGAGGGAATATGATGCGGGAATCATAGCCATGAAGACCTGCTCTGCGGGTCCGTATGCGCCTCATGGGGATGAAGAACCTTCGTACCGGGAGGCGTTGCGTTGGGTGATAAAACACGACTTCATTGATACGGCAGCCGTGGCCATGGGTAATATCGATGAGATAGAAGAAGATATAAAGATCATGGTTTAAGGTGATTTTAATGATAAGAGGGTCTATTCACAGTCTTGTTTTCATGGTCTTGCATGTTTTCATTTGTTTAATAAATATAAATGCACAGGATTTGAAAGATCTTGTTCCCTCAGAAAAAGAACTGAAGGATTATCGATTCACAGAGAAGCCCGAGTGGTATCATCCGGATAATCTTTGGGATTATATGAATGGCGGGGCACCGGGCTATCTGGCCTATGGATTTCAAGGCCTGGTGACATTCATCGTTCAAAATACCCGGATCGATCAGGAAGTGGCTGTCGATGTCTATGATATGGGAGAATCCCAATCTGCATTTGGTATATTTTCGGTAGAACGGCCTTTAACAGACGCCGCTCTGGAGGTGAGTGATCATCTGTATCGATCAGAGAACAGTCTCTATTTCTGGCAGGCCAAGTATTACGTGAAATTGATGGCTTACGATATTTTGCCCGAAACGGCAAACTCCCTTAAGCGGCTGGCTGAGATCATACGTTTGAAAATTCCCCGGGATGGGGAAATACCCCGCTCCTTTTCGGCTTTTCCAAAGACGGGGCGTCTGACTCACACTGAACGGTATATTGCCCAGGGGGTTTTGGGACAGGATTTTTTGAAAAGGGGATACAGCGTTGTTTATAAAAAGGAGAATATTCGTTATCAGATGTTTTGGATATCTGGAGAAGAACCTCGGGAATCGAGAGAAAACTTTGAGAGATTTTATGATTACATAAAGACTGTCGGAAAAATAACGGTCGCGGATATGAGTGAGGAATCGCCTTTTTTTGCTTCCACCGGCAGTCATTTTGGGACTACTGCGTTTAAGCAACAGGATTGGAATATTTTGGGAATCATTGGAGAGGTTGATTCTGATTATGCACGGGTCATCATTAAAGAAATGCTTAAGAGACTGGAAAGGAATTGAATATGGTCTACTTGATTACCATACTCGTCTATCTCGTCGTTCTCTTGACTATAGGGGTTCTGCTTTCACGCCGAATCAAGAACAAGGAGGATTTCTTCGTTGCCGGAAGAACATTGACTGCCCCTATACTGGTAGGAACCCTCTTGGCCACCTGGATCGGCTCTGGAGACATTTTCAGTGTGGCGGATTTATCGTACCATCACGGATTTTCTTCATTGATTGGAAGCAGCGGTGGATGGCTGGGCTTTATCATCGTATTTTTTATTGCCGCTCGCGTACGCCGATTTGGCCAGTTTACCGTACCGGATATTTTGGAAGCGAGGTACAATCAATGGGCCAGGCTCCTGGCCACGATCACGACGATCATTGCCTATATTACCATCGTGAGTTATCAGTTTCGAGGAGGTGGATGGGTGATTAACATCGTCTCCGATGGAAGTATCTCCATGAATACGGCTATGATTTTTATGGCGTGTTTTGCCATTCTTTATACATTGACGGCAGGCATGTTATCGGTGGCTTATCTGGATGTGATTAATGGGATTATCATTATCGGCGGTGTTTTTCTGGCCCTGCCTTTTCTCATCAAATCGGGTGGAGGGCTGGCAACCATATCGGCCAATGTGACCCCGCGGGCCCATCCGATTCTGGGGAATATGAGTCTGGTGCGTGCGATGGGATATTTTGTTCCGACCTTTCTTTTAGCGCTGGCCAATGCCAACATGTATCAACGGTTCTTCTCTGCCAAGAATGCCCGGGAAGCGAAGCGGTCTGTGATCGGACTGGTTATTGGCGTCATTTTGCTTGGGATTGCCATTCAAAGTCTGGCTGTGATTGGGAGTAGTTTGTTCAAAGGATTGTCCCCGGAACAATCCGGTAAGATTATTTTACTGGTTGCTCACGAAAAGATTCCCGTCATCGTCGGATGCCTTTTGATGGCTTCCGTTGTAGCGATCATCATTTCCACGGCCAACAGCTTCCTCCTGGTACCCGCGACCAACATCATGCGGGATATTGTGCAACGGTTCATCAAACCCGATATCTCAGATCGTTCTATCGTACTGGGCACCAGGGTGTCCCTCGTCATCCTGGGAATTTGTGCTTATGGTCTCATTGGATTTTTTCCCAGGATTCTGCAGGCCGCCTATGCAGCGTATACCATTTACGGTGCCGGCTTAACACCGGCCCTGATGGCCACGTTCTTTTGGAAACGCGCGACGGCCAAGGCAGGGGTGGTTTCAATCTCAGCGGGTATGTTCATCACCATCGGCTGGGAAATTGCCAATAGAATCATTGGACATCTTCCCTGGGGTATGCCGGCCGTTTATCCGGCTTTGGTCTGTTCGGTCATACTCCTGATTGTTGTGAGTCTGTTGGAAGAGAAACCTGAGGATGCAAAATGGCAGCCGTTTTTTAAGGGGGATGAGTAGTTTGAATTTATAGACCATTGAGGTCTCCAAGACCTCAATGGTCTATAAATTCAAAGCATATTCCAATGCCTTCTCAGCATGGAGTATTGTTGTATTGAAGAGGGGTACATCACAATCGGCCTCACTGATGAGCAGAGGTATTTCCGTACACCCAAGCACAACCCCCTCGGCACCCTGACTGTGTAGCCGTCGGACGATATCGACATATTTTTCTCTCGATTCCTGACGTATTACACCCTTCCCGAGTTCATGGAATATGATGTCATCTACGGTCTTCAGGTCTTCATCATTGGGAATAATGGTTTGTATTCCGAATTCTGCGAGTCCATCTCTATAAAAAGCTTCGCGCATGGTAAACCGGGTACCCAGGAGACCCACGGTGTTCATTTTCCTGTTTTGTATTGCCTCTGCCGTGGTTTCAATAATACTGAGAAGCGGTATGGGGGAGTGGGATTGGATGTGACCAAAGACCTTGTGCATGGTGTTTGTTGCGATGACACAAAAATCGGCACCTGCTTTTGATAATGAGAGGACGGCTTGCGTGAGCCCTTCTGCGATGTTATCCCACTGACCCGATATCATCCAATTCTCATAACGTTGGAATGAAACGCTGTAGATGATGATTTCGGGGAAACCATAATCTCCGTGTCGCTTTTGATAGGTTCGAGTGATGTGTTCATAATATACTGTTGTAGATTCGGGAGTCATTCCTCCGAGGATACCGATGGTTTTGGCCATGTTGAGCCTCCAATTTCTTTTATTCAGCCATACCCGAGGCTGTCTGATTATGGGCAGGGGTGGTAAACCGTACACTGATTGTACAATATCAGTGGTAATGTAACAAGCATATGTATAAAGTCAAGCGGATTTTTTTATGCTTGACTTTGAAGATAATATTTACTAAAATTGTTTACTCAAATTTGCGCCCGTAGCTCAATTGGATAGAGCGCAGGCCTCCGGAGCCTGAGGTTCCGAGTTCGACTCTCGGCGGGCGTACTCCATAAAGTCAGTAAAATCAATTTACTGGCTTTTTTGTTTGTAGGGTATAAGGGGGATATAGCTCAAGAGTTTTGTTCAACGCGTTAGAAACATAAAAATATTTCCGGTTACTGAAGGCAATTTTTTCCGGAATTCACACAATTCATTAACCGGGCAAAATATTCCTTATGTATTTAATATGTTTAATATCAATTATTTAAGAAGGTATTATATTAGCTGGCACTAACTTTGCTTATAAACCAAAGGAAAGGAATTTTTTCATTTTTGACTGTATTAAACAAGGGATGGAAAAAAATGAAGAAACTACTGTATCTATTGATTTTGTCTGCGTCAATCATCATCCTTGTCCATTGTAGTGAAGAAATTGTTCCTCTACAGCCATCTCAGACTGATTTATTAGAAACTGAGGATTCGAATCTTAATCGGCTTTACAAGACATCAGCAGATTGTCAATTTCTTATGAAATGGGGAAGCTACGGATCTGGAGAAGGCGAGTTCAACGCACCTTATGGTGTTGCCGTTGATGGCAGCAACGATGTTTATGTTGTAGATTTTTATAATCATCGAATCCAGAAGTTTACGAATTCGGGGGTATTCGTTACCCAATGGGGACAGTATGGTTCGGGTGAGGGCCAGTTTGCATATCCAAGCAGTATTGCTGTGGATGGTGATGGAAATGTTTATGTGACCGACAGTAATAATCATCGGGTGCAGAAATTTACCGGCATGGGAGCCTTCATCACCCAATGGGGCAACAATGGAACCGATGAAGGAGATTTTAATTATCCCTATGGCATCGTTGTGGATGGAACCGGAGACGTGTATGTGACAGACGCAATCAATCATCGCATTCAAAAATTCTCCGGCGCAGGAACATTTATCACCGCATGGGGGAGCTATGGCGAGGGCGATGGTCAATTCAATCTTCCCCATAGCATTGCAGTGGATGGTAATAATGACATCTATGTGACCGACGCTTGGAATTATCGTGTTCAGAAATTCACGAACATGGGTTCTTTTCTGACCCAATGGGGAAACAAGGGATCGGGCGACGGCCAATTTGAGCCTGCCTATGGCATTGCTGTCGATGAAAGCGGAAACGTTTTTGTCGCGGACTCCTATAATAATCGTGTTCAGAAATTCACGAGCTCGGGTAATTATTTGGGCGAATGGGGAAGTTACGGATTCGGGAATGGCCAGTTCAATTTTCCCTACAGAATTACCACGGATGGAAATGGTAACATTTATGTGACCGAGATCCAGAATCATCGCGTTCAAGTCTTTGGTACGATCTCAAAAATTACCGTGGACATCGACATCAAGCCGGGCAGTGAATCCAATACAATAAATGGTAAGAATCTGAAGCAAGTCATTGCCGTAGCCATACTGACATCTGCAGAGTTCGATATAGAAAATGTGGATCACACCACAGTGAGTTTTGAAGGTGCCTCAGAATGTCACAAGGATAAAAAGAATGATGAAGCTCGACGACATGAAAAGGATGTTGATGGTGACGGGGATACTGATCTTGTGTTCCATTTCCGCCTGGGTGATACAAGCCTCACTCTGAATTCCACTGAAGGAAGGCTCGAAGGACAGACCTATGCTGGAATATCCTTTGAAGGTACAGAAGCCGTCCAAATAATTTATAAACGTAGAAAATGAATCGATGAGAAGTTTAGGGAGTGTGTGTCGTCAAAATCAAGACACACCTCTCCTCATGATCCGGATAGGCTCTCCGGATGAGGGAGAACTGTTAAAATTTCATGAAATTAAAAATGTTGAATCAGGTGATGAAATAAAAAGTGACTCCGTACTATTCAGGCTTGGGTTCACTTTTTTCTTCACATTTTGGTTGACAGCAGCATTTTCCGGTCAGTGATAAAATGACCAGTAAACCACCGATGACGGTCAGGGCAATATTGCCCCAGGACACGTTCAGCCAGGCAAAAACGATGACGAGAGCGGCTAAAATGGTTCGACAATAACAAGTTTTCATTTCTCCCTCCGTGACAGTTTTATGAATGTTTTTATGTGATATGAATGAGTAATAATTCTAATATAATAGTTCAACATACATTGTCAATGAAAATATAAAAAATTTTAATATATAATTATTTGGTTAATTTAGAGATCAGAGAGGCAATTTCTGGTGATAGAAATATATTAATCCTATATTTATCTTGATAAATTCAATTCAATAATGTACCTTGACTTCACTTGAAAAACTTGGAAATTATTTCAGTTCGAGTTTTTATGTTATATTTAAACCCTTGCATTTGAAGTTCGAGGGTTTTATTTTTAAACAAGGAGCCTGTCGAGATTGGATAGATGTTCCTTGAAAGTTATCACTGAGAAGAATTAAAGACCCATGATGAAAAACATGATAAGCCGTTTCTTTTTACCTGTTTTTCTGCTTTTGCATATTATGCCTTTCCGTACTTTTCCACAGGGAAAACATCACATTGGAATGGGATTGGGTGTTTCCCTTTATCAAAATAAGGATTATTTGGCCTCCCCCATGACTTACAGGGGATGGAGTCCGGCCATGAAATTGTTTTACCAATACAGGGGTGATCGAAACGATCATGGTGTTGTTTTCTCTATTCGAAAATCGGATTTAAGAGCATCGGTTAGCGAGGCTCAGGACGCCCATATTGTTCATCATATCGGATTGAGTTCTGAATATCGTTATCATCGTTTGATAAAATCCTGGTCCCGGGAAAAAGCACGCTTTTATCTCGGAGGCATTTTATATCTATTTTTTTCCCGGAGAGATCATCTCTATGATATGGACTTCAATCATATTTACATCAGTTCAATCTCTTCACTGGATCTTTCGACCCGGTTGGATTTTAAAATAAGTAGATCCGGTACAATTTTTTCACAATTTGCCATCCCAGTCGTTGCCATCTGGTTCCGAGAACCCTATTCCATAAAAGGTCCCCTGGCGGTCCAGTGCACATCCTTGCATCGGTTCTTCCGATTCAGCGGACAGTGGGGATTCGAATGGATCATATCGAATCGTATGGATTTAGATTTTACGTATGAACTTGTCTATTTTCAATATACCAAGCCACAGAAAACCAGTACCGGAATGGATTGTTTTTATGT
>CAZYTI010000027.1:0-14126 GCA_964650065.1 uncultured bacterium | reverse complement strand
GGCGGATACGAGACTCGCCGTGGTGTTGCCGAAGAGTGTGGTTGTTGCTTTTTCCCCAATCCTCACCACACCTTGTATCTCTTGAACCGGAAGCGCCTTGATATATACAATATTCATCAATAAATAGAGACCGGTAATGATAAACGTACCCATAACCAGAGCCACTGGAAGATTGCGCTTTGGATTTTTGATTTCACCGGCCACATAATTAATATTGTGCCATCCGTCGAATGCCCATGAAACGGCAACAAGCGCAACACCGAATCCTACCAGAAGTTGACCAAAGTCGACGTCCGGATTGATAGGACGGAATGAAATAGCGAATCCTCCACCCTTTTGTATAATGATTCCTATGAAGACAAATAAAATCATTGTACCTATCTTGATAACGGTGATAATGTTCTGGACCGTCTTGCCGAATCCAACGCCGATATAGTTGATCATTGACAACACGATGATAATAAGAACGGCTATACATTGTCCCATTGATAAAGAATAAGTGGTCGTTTTTCCCAGGAATACAAATTCATATGAAAAAAGGCTCTGTTGGGTTGAAAGCGTTGGGAAAAAGTATCCGAAATACTCGGCAAATCCCACTGCCAATGCAGCAATGGATCCTCCCATGGCGACCAGGAAGAGTATCCATCCAAAAAGGAATCCCGCTAGATGACCGTAAGCTTCCCTCAAGTAAACATACTGTCCCCCTGCCTGGGGCATAGATGCACCCAACTCTGCAAATGTCAGGGCGCCGGCCAACGTTAATAATCCTCCCACGAGCCAGGCCAGGAGGATGAGTCCTGACGATGGAATCGAGTTTGCCATAATCCCAGTCGTCAGAAATATTCCCGAGCCGATCACAATACCAACCATCATTAAGGTGGAATCGATTAACCCTAATCGCCTGACCAGACCTTTCTCATCCGTACTGGAAAAATTCGAATCCTTCATTAAGGAATTACCTCCTCAATGCTTATTTTGGGGACATCATCATGCTTGAGCCCTTTTCCAAGGCATATCGAATCCCATTAGAAATCAACCATTTGAAAACTGGAGATTTCGAAATGTTTTGGATTTGGAAGAATAAAATAAAATTTATGAAATTTTGATCAAATCTTCAATGGAAATTTTAAAGAGGGAGAACGACTTTCATTAGACCTTTTATCATGATAATAACTTAAATTTTAAGTTAAGTTCCCCTGAGTATACTGATTGATCTCACCAGTCACCAGTCACCAGTAACCAGTAACAAGTTTCCATCGCCTTTAACCTATCTCAAAGAAGCCTTTGAAAATATATGTTGTGGGATTTTCTGATCAAATTGTATGGTCTCGATAATGAATTCGGTGCCCTTCCCTTTTTTCAGCATGTCTTTGAACAGAATCATCCGGGGATACCAGCGTCCCTGAATCCGTGTGATATCCTTCAGCTCGGTTTTTTTAAGCAGCTTCCCACTTTTGGCAAACAACTCCTCCTTCAACGGGATGTACCTCTCCTTATCTATCCACTGTTTGCGTCCGTGGTATGACACATCCGCAGAAATGGCCGTCAACTCCAAAATCCAGCAGGAGCGTCCGTCATAGATTTCTGTACCGGTTACTCTGGCATCATAGTGATTGGTCAGTTTCGGATCTTCCATCATATCCTCATACGAGAGGTCCGAACCCATAACCGATTGCTTCAGCATATGGCCGGAAATAAGGATGATCCGGTCGGTGGAAGGTGAGAACATCCATAATTTATCCTCCAGCTTCAGCATCTTCGTACCCTTTTCCCGCGCCGGAGCCAGATATTCGGAAAAGGATTTTTCTTCTCCTACGGACCAGGATTTTGATGTAATGGTTCGGCTGCCTCTGCGTCCATGAATCACCATTTTCGATGTCGAAATGCGGGACTCGGAGTACATGTTCGCATCAATCCGGTCTAATATCTCTTTGCCTGACGGCGTTTGAGAAAATAGTGAACAAGTTACTATCATCGTTGCTAATAATATTTTAAGCTTCATTGTAATCACCTTTTTATTATTTAAAAATTAAGAATTATGAATTAAGAATGAAAAAATATACGCTTTGCTTCGCTCCGCTATTTTGAGCTCTTAACAATTGAAGACAATATTTTTTTCAATTCTTCTGCTTTTTCAATGTAGGAATCCAGCTCAAATTTTACTAATTTCGAATCCCTTACGAGTCTCAGCCAATAGTGTGTTTCCCTGGCTTCTTTAAGGGCTACATTCATTTTGTATGTAAAATCATTTTTACTGAAAGCCCCAATTGCTTCTTCTACATTCGCACCGATAGATGTTCCGGATCTCAAAAGTTGTTTACCGATAACAAATCCATCGGTTTGCTTTGGAAATTTTCTAATCAAATCGATAATTGATAATGCAAATGCATAGCTTTTATCTCTTATTATATTTTCTTTAACCATGTAATTCTACAAGCTCCCAAGGTTATGTTGTTAAAACAGCCATTCTTAATTTTTAATTCATAATTTTTAATTGTTTTTTTATGCTTCCAACTCTTTGAAAAGTTGAGCAGTCTTTCGTTTAAAGATGCCGATGCCTGACAGCATGGTTCCCAGAACCATGGAGAACAGACCCGGAACGAAGCCGATATAATAGGTCGCAGAGGTTACTTTGCCGCGATAGACACCGGACATCATCATGGTTGACTTCTGTAAATACTTGGAGAAGTCGATCCCATGATTCTGGAGATAATAGGCGAGAATCAGACCAATACCGGTACCGATGACAGAACCGGCAAAACCGACCAAAACAGACTCCATGATCATGGACCGGTACACGCGCCCCTTGTCTTCTCCGATGGCCAGGCGTACACCGATTTCACCGTATCTGCGCAATCCGCCGATCAATCCGGTGTTCCACAGGACAATAGACATGGCAAATATGAATATCCCCAGGATCACCATGATCATATAATCCACCATATCCAGGTAACCGGCCAGGCCGGCTTGATCTCTCAAGGTGATCATCACAGGATCAAACTCATCTTCAGATGTCTGATAAGAGGCATTGAAGGTTTCAGCCAATTGGAGGGCTTGTTCATCTTCGTAAACACGGTTATTGTAATACCCTAATATTTCACCGGTTGCATCTTCCATGTTGAGTGTTGCCTGGGCATCGGTGATGTCCATAATCATGGCGGCCCGGTCCATGGCTGGGATGCCGAATGAGAGGGTGCCGATTATGGTAAAGTTCTGAGTGGCCATTCCACCGTACATGGTGGAACCAATCAAGGTACCCGATTCACCAAGCTCGACCTCCAGCCGCCGGGCGAACTCATCGCTGATGAGAATTTCACCCGATTTTTCAGGGAGGCGCCCGCGAACAATGGCTTTTTCTATATTTAAAGTTACGATTTCCGGGGTGCCCTGAGATAAAAGATCCACGGCCAATCCCACAGCTGGCCCCTGTGATTTGGTTTCACCGTTTTCATCGGGGATGTCGAAGAGTCCCCCGAACTTGATTCGCGGCACCCAGAACATGTCCGGGTATTTGGTGTGCAAATCGGTGAGTAGTTCTTCAACACCGATATAGGCCAGGTCGTTGGGCATCTGATGGGCGTTCTCTTCATAGGCTCTGGTCATGATCTTCACATGCCCCGTGGAAAAATTGGCGTTGGAAGCAATCATGTCGCCAATGACACCGAACATCCAGGCATGGCAGGCCACTGTAAGAAAGACACCTGCCGTTACAATGAGAATAGGAAACAGGCTCCGAGACTTATCTCGGAGCAGGCCTTTAAACAAGAATTTTATCATGACGTTTTTCCTCGTATTGCGTCTGTGGGTTTCAGTTTGGCGATACGGCGTGTGGGTATGAAACTGACGATGGTCACAGCAATCATCACAATTACAGTCGTACCCGCCACCAGGCCAACACTGTAATAGGGATATATTTTTTCAGCAATGGCCATTCCAAAATCATCGGCAGCCTGAGGCATGGCCCATCCGGTGCTTGCCAACCACGCCAGAAGAGGGAGTCCCCATACCGCGGCCACGAGGGCAGCCAGGATACCATGTATAGCGCCCTCCATGGTGAACAATCGTATCACCCGGTTGCGGGTCATGCCCAGGGCGATGAGGGTGCCGATTTCTTTTCTGCGGCGGAATATGGAAAAAATCTGGGTGTCGAAGATGGCCAGCATGGCCAAAAGGAGGAGGATGCTGTAGAATATGGCTCCGCCGATGGATTTGGATTTTATGATCTCCTTAATATCCCGAAGAAGATAGGCCTGGTCTTTAAAAACCCATCCGCTCATACTACCGAGCGTGGTCCCATCTTGTGCAGCAACCATAAGTGTGGCCTCGCCAGGCATCTGCAGCATGTCTTGCAGGCGGTTTATTGGGATCCAGATCTGTCCGGCATCGATGTTTCCGACAGTTGTCTTCATCATGCCCACAATTTTCAATTCCGCGGCATCAAAGGTCTCATTCACATCCCGCCAGCGAACCGTCACATAATCTCCCACAGAGAGTTTTGTGTTTTTGGCCATGCGGGTACCGATGACAGCCGGAATTTCATCGATCTCTGCAGACAGGCTCTCTGTAGGAATGCTCAGAATTTTCTGGTCAGGATCGATTCCTTTGAGCAGCACACTCTGTATTCGTCCCTCCGGGTAAATAGTGGCCTGGGAGACCAAAATGGGTGTCAATTTTCCGTCCTGGATTTTATCCTGGATAGACTCAGACGGCACACCATGGCTGTCGTTGATCGTAAAAGGATCGAAGGGATCGTAGGCCTGATGCCAGTACTGCCCGCCACCAATCTCCCATGCGATGGTATCCCGGGTGGCCTGTTGGTCCCATCCCCTGAGCACGCCCTGATTCAGGATGATCATAACATAGGACATGGACAGGACGATGACGTTCAGCCAAGTCCGAAGACCCGCTCCGAGTAAATTTCTTAATGCTAATTTTAGTGTTACCATTTTTTACTCCAATCGTTTTAACTATCACCCCTTCATCCATCACTTCTTCTTGATGGATTCGTCCTTGGCGACCTTTCCGTCCACCAGTGAAATTTTTCTGCGGACGTACTGGATCACTTTTTCGTCATGGGTGGCGAAGATGAAGGTGGTCTTCAGCTCGGCGTTGAGTTTCTCCATGGTCTGGAGAATGTGATGGGAGTTTTCTGCGTCCAGATTGGCCGTGGGCTCATCTGCCAGTATAATCTTGGGTTTCTTGACCATGGCCCGGGCAATGGCTACGCGCTGACACTCACCACCCGATAACATGTTCGGTTTGGATTTCACCTTGTCAGAAAGACCCAGCCATTTCAGGGCCTCCAGAACGGCCTTTTTCCGTTCCCCGGCCGACATCTTGAGAAGCAGCAGGGGAAATTCGACGTTTTCGAAGACTGTATAAACCGGAAGCAGGTTATAGGTCTGGAAAATAAATCCCAGATGCTCGTTACGAAGTCTCGCTGCCTTCTTGTGGGACAGATCACCGATGGACTGACCGAGAACCGTTGCTGTTCCCTCGGAGGGACCGTCCAGAGAACCGATGATGTTGAGCAGTGTGGTCTTGCCCGAGCCACTGGGGCCGACTACGCCGGCAAATTCGCCCTCTCCGAACGTCAGATCGATTCCGCGAAGGGCCGTAAATTGACCCTTTCCCACAGGGAAGCGTTTGATCAGGCCTTCGAGGGAGATGATTTTTCCGTTTTCCATATTGTATCCTCCAGATTTATTACCCTCAGTGATTTAGAATAACCAATTTATTCTATAGGTGCCGGGCGCTTATTTCAATGATTCAAAACAACCATGAGTTGAAAACCCTTCCCGGCAAACAGATTGTTGCCCTGCACATTCTGATATATTTGGAACTGGTCGGGATTCCAGAATGCCATGAGATAAAAACTCCACCGATCATACGTCCTCTGCCAGTTGAGAAAACGGTACCAATCCTCGTTTTCCCAATCGTAATAGACTATGCCCGTTAAATTATCCAGAAGGCCCAAAGGATAATTCAGCGACAATGCTGAAAACTCAAAGCCTTCCCCCTCACCAAATGCAGTGTCCGAAATTTCGTATAAGAAGTGCTCGAAAAGGGCATGAATGCCATTGCCTAATCCAAAAGTATAGTCGACACCGACATTAACCAATCGCTGATATTTCAGCGGGAAGAAATCAATGTCCTGGTAGATCAACACACCTTCCAGCCATAAACCGACACCGATATCCCACCTCCCGTCCAGTCCGAAGCGGTCTTCAGAAGTCATGTCCATATCCAGGATCTCTGTTGTGGAAGGTGATTCAACTGTGGATATGCCGGCCAGAGATAAAACGTTTATCAGGCCCTTTTCGAGATCGATGCGACGATGATGATAAGAAACTGCCACTTCACCCTTTGGCACCGGATACTGGAACCGACCGCCATATTCTACGGATTTTCCATCAGAGGGAACGAATTCCCAGCCTTTGGTTTCATCATTGCCATAGAGGCCCCAGAGCCACAGGTTGGCATTGTTGAGGAAATAATACCGAACCAGTAATCCGTAGACACCATCTGTAATCTGCAGGGGATCTCTGGGATCGATCCGATCGAACCACATGAGCGGCCTGAGCAGTGTGGCCGAACCGAAATTGATCTTCTGCAGTCCGATGCGTGCCTCAAATTGATTCGAAGCAAATCGTCCCCATATCCGATAGGGTTTTATTTTGCCATCAGTTCCAAAATCGTCGAATCCGTGAAACTGACCGGCACCATAGCCATTCAAGGCCACCTCAGCATCAAGAGATAGTTCATTCGAAATTGACTGTTCAAAAAATGCTGTAGGGAGGTATCGAATTCCTGCCTGGGATTCAGAGATGCGATCCACATTCAGCGTAAGCCAGCTTGAAAGTTGTCCTTTCAATTCCAAAGTTTGGGAAAAAGAATGAGCATACAATAGGAGTGAAGTGAAGAGTAAGAGAAATATTTTTTTCATTCTAAACATTTTTTTTACCCTTATCATCACCTTCTCGCGGCAGAACCCCATAAAAGAAAAAATTGATCAGTTCCATGATAAGATCCTGGGGAGAATCATAGAGTCGTGCCAAGTTCTCATCTTCCGCCATGGTGAACATGTGGTTGAGGAAATAATGAATAAATTCCGGTTTGATGTCACGACGTATTTCCCCCTTTTTTTGGGCCTCTACATAATCATTGATAATTTCGTGGATGTTTTTCCGGGCTATTTCATTGAAGAATTGCAGTATCTCCGGATCGGCATCCCGGTGTAAATCAAGAAAGAATTCCTGGCTCAGATTTTCCGTTCCTTCCATTTTGAGTTGAACCGACTGCTTCACTTTCTCTGGGAATGGAATCGGTTGGTCCATGATTTTTCTGTAAGCGGCCATACTCTCATTTGTCATATGTTCCAATAGAAACTTGACAAGTTCGACCTTGTTACTGAAATGCTTGTAGAAGGTCATCTTGCTCACATTGGCCTCGCGGCAGATCTCTTCTATGGTCACCCGCCTTATTCCGAATTTATAGAAAAGTGTTTTAGCGGTGGCAACGATCTGTTGACGTTTTGGGTTATCTATATCACCCATTTGAACTTACTCTCCTTACTTTATTTGTATAATTATACGATTTTTGTCTTATCTTACTTTTATCGTACGTATAGTACAACAAAAAAGTTTCAAAGTCAAGGCTTTTTTTTAAATTCAACACCGAGCATCTCCGAATTCAATGATTTTAATCTTGATTTTAACATTTTGACAAACTATTTTAAAACAACACAGTCGACACAACATAATTGGAGGTTCGCAATGAAAACACGTCATCATATTAAAAAAAAGATCGATTGTCATTTTACTGTTCATAACTTCACAATAAATCTGGTACTCACGACGGTTTTGCTCCTGTTCACAATCACATCCATGGCCCAGCAGAAAAAATACGCCGTTGACTGGCCCCAATTTAGAGGACCCAATGGATCCGGAATCAGCCCAACAACGAACCTGCCCGTCGAATTCGGACCGGATAAAAACGTGGTCTGGAAGACATCCCTGCCTACCGGCCATTCTTCACCCATACTGACAAAAGACCATATATTTTTAACAGCCTGTGATGAAGAAAAACTATTTACCTATTGCCTAAATCGCGACAATGGCAACATCATCTGGCGAAAGGAAGCTCCCCGGCCCAGGAAAGAGAAAATAGACAACCGCAATAATCCGGCCTCACCATCTCCAGCGATCGATGGGAAGCGGGTTTATATTTTCTTTCCTGATTTCGGTTTGTTAGCATACGACTTCAAAGGCAATGAACTCTGGCGATTTCCCCTGGATCCCTTTAATAATATGTACGGTATGGGTGCATCTCCCATCATTGCAGAGAATAATGTCATTCTCGTTTGCGACCAAAATACCGATTCCTACATCATTGCGGTGGATAAAAATAGTGGCAAAGCGGTTTGGAAAAAAGAACGCCCCGAAGCCAAAAGCGGCCATTCGACACCGATTGTCTATACTTCAACAGGAGGTGAAACCGAAATCCTCGTTCCCGGCTCATTTCTTTTAACCTCGTATTCGGCTAAAACAGGAGAGAAGCTTTGGTGGGGCGGGGGCCTTTCATTTGAAATGAAGTCGACACCGGTCATAAAAGACGACATTTTATACATCAACGGCTATGCGACGCCCTTGAATCAGCCCGACAAACAGGTCACGATACCCTCCTTCGATCAGGCGTTAGCCAAATATGACGCCGACGGCAATGGACAACTAATCCAACAGGAACTACCCAAAGAATCCCCATATGGCTGGTTCAGCTTTGTGGATATCACCGGCGATGGGTTTCTCGACGTAGAAGATTGGAACTATTTCCAGGCAGCCCTGTCCAGTTTGAACGGCATGTTAGCCATCCGTCTCGGAGGGAAAGGTGACATGACCGAAAGCAACACGGTATGGCAATACCATCGATCCGTACCCCAGCTTCCCTCTCCGCTCATTTACAAGAATATCCTCTATATGCTCAACGACGGGGGTATCGTCACCACCTTCAAACCCGAAAATGGTGAAGTCATCAAACAAGAACGTCTCAGAGGAGCCGGCACCAAATTCTACGCCTCTCCCGTTGCAGCAGACGATAAGGTATTTATTATCAGCCTTCGGGGAAGAGTGAGCGTTTTGAAACCAGACGGAAGTCTCGAAATCATGGCCATAAACGACATGGAAGAGGAATGCTACGCCACCCCCGCTTTTGCAGACAGTAGAATCTACCTCCGCACAACGAAGATGTTGTATTGCTTTGGGCTGGATGATTAAAAAAGGGCTAAAGCCCTTCATGTGTTTTTTCTTTCTAAGACCCCGCCCTTTTGGGCGGGGTCCTAATGCCTCATACAATCCAAGAGATTTTAATCCCTTTTGTGGATCTGAAATCATTTATTTTAAACTATTCTATTTAAAGGAACCCTTCGAATGAAAAAGTGGAAGAAATGGACATTGGGGATTGTCGGTTTTGTTTTAATAGCGCTACTAATCCTTGTAGCCACGATGTGGTCTACGATTTCAATCATCAAAGGTACGGAAGAACTAAGCGGCGAGACGGAGACGATTCCCCGGATCGCATCCACTGAGCTGGAGCCATTGGTAAAGGGTAATGACGACTGGCCTTCATGGTTGGGGGTGAATGGCGACAATCGCAGCAAAGTTTCGGGTATCATAAAGGACTGGTCCGGAGGATTGAAGAAGCTATGGGAAGTGAACTTCCTGTGTCAGGGTAATTTGAGTGCAACATGGTCGGCTCCGGTAATACAAGGCAACCGACTCATCGTAAGTGGACGCGACGAAGAAAATGATCTCATCTTCTGCCTGAATCCGGAGGATGGCCGTTTGCTCTGGCAGGCATCATACGGAGCAGAATCGGAGTCAAGTCACGGCACAGGCCCTCGGGCGACGCCCTCAATAGATGATGACCGTGTCTACACGTACGGACGCAGCGGTGATCTGGTATGCTGGAGCTTGCTCGATGGAAGAGAACTCTGGCGAAAGAATGTGGTCGATCAAGGCGGAGATCTACCAACATGGGGACACGCTTCTTCACCGCTTATTTTAAGCAATACTGTAATCGTACAGGGAGGAGGTATAGTCCGGACGATTGCGTATCAAAAGATGACAGGGGAAGTTGCGTGGACGAGCGGTGACAGCATAGCCGGTTATGCCGCTCTCACGACGATGGATATAGCAGGGCAGCCTGTGTTACTCACATTTCATGGCAAAGGCCTTGCCGCTATCGATGTCGTGGACGGAGCTGAGCTCTGGGATGTTCCGTGGGAAACCAGGTACGATGTCAATGCGACCACCCCTGTCGTCATTGGTGATCGTGTTTTCATCACCTCCGGCTACGGAACAGGTTGCGAGTTGCTGAAGACCACTCGTACGGAAGCGAAGGTCCTCTGGGTAAACAAGACCATCGCCTCAACACACTCCGATCCATACGTCCTTGATGGTTACATCTACGGCTATTCCGGACACAGTTTTCAGAACTGGGGTGCGTTCAAGTGTGTCGATTTGAAAAACGGGATTGAGAAATGGGCAACCAACAAAATGGGGTGGGGCACGTGTGTTTTCGTGGATGGCCACCTGCTCTGTTGCGATATAAAAGGGAACTTGTTTCTAATGAAACCCGATCCCAATGAGTTTAATATGGTGACTCAATTGCCCCATGCTCTTGGTGATATATTAGGCCCTGTCTGGACAAAGCCTATCATCGCAAACGGACTCCTGTACCTTCGATTCAAGCAACGCTTAGTATGCTATGATCTAATAAAGAAAAACTTGTAACCTCTCTTTCAAACTTGTATCCAGAAGCTTCGTTCGTTCTAGCTTACAAATTTTCTCGCTTGAACCTTATTGTAAACTTCGTCCCTCCACTTCTGTCCAGCTTGACCTTTCCTCCAAGCTGATCTTCAGCCAGAATAGGCACTAATTTCAAACCCAGTGATTCGGATTTCCGAATATCCAGCTCTTTCGGTATACCCACACCATTATCCTTCACAATCAGTTCAATTTCACCCGCTTCCGGTGGATGGACAGCAATCTCGATTTTACACTTTCCTTCAAATGATGGCGGAAAGGCATGTTTCAAAGCGTTGGACACAAGTTCGTTGACTATCAATCCGCAGGGAACGGCCTGATCGACACCCAGGAAAACATCCTCAAACTTAAAATCCAATTCAATCTTACTGGAATCTATAATGTACGTCTTGACGAGTTGGTTCGTTAACTTCTTGATATATTGGGGAAAATTAATATTCGCAATGTCTTTGGAACGGTACAATCCCTCATGAACGAGTGCCATAGAACGAACACGATCCCGGCTATCCTTAAGTATTTCGAGGGCTTGTTTGTCTTTGATATACGTTGCCTGAAGGCCGAGCAGGCTGCTAATAACCTGTAAATTATTTTTCACTCGATGGTGAATTTCTTTGAGGAGAACTTGTTTTTCTTTCAGGTTTTTTTGGATTTGTTCTTCTGCTTTCTTTTGTTCTGTTATATCTGAAACCATGGCTTCTAGCCTTATCCAATTTCCTTGATTATCAAGGGTAGGGTGCATTTTTGCATAAATCCATCTAATCTCACCGTCATCTCTTATTATTTTGTTTTCTCCCTCTACATCTTCTCCTTTTTTAAGTAGGAGTGTTTGTTTTTCAACATCCTCTCTACTGTCTGGGTGTGTCATTTCCATCCATGTGTTAGGGTTTTGCATCCACTGCTTTTGTGTTCTCCCGTAGATTTTCTCACAAGCAGACGAAACTTCAAACATTTTATATTTAACCATATCACAAGAAAAGTACATATCATTCATGCTGCTTAATAGGCTCTGTAATTTTTCATGTGATTCTCTCAAATCTTCTACCGCCCGCTTGCGGTCGGTGATGTCCATAAAAGAAGCCATCATGCATATAGGTTTGTCATCCTTATCCATAACCATATTTGCCGAAAGCTGGACATCGAACAACGATTGATCTTTTCTTCTGGCCACAAGTTCACCGATCCAACTCCCCTTATCACGCAATGTTTCAATAACCTCGGTGGCCTTATCCTCCAGCAGCCAGAATAATAAGGTAGACTTTCCTAAAATTTCTTTATCATCATCGTAGCCCCATAGTTCCAGGAAAGAAGGGTTTACGTATATCAGATTCCCTTCGAGATCGGCGAAGGCAATGGAATTGATGGATGATGCAATGGCGCTATCCCTTACCCGCAGCGCCTCCTCCGCTTGCTTGCGCTCGGTGATGTTTCTCACAATACAAAATATACCGTCAGGAGAAGGATACACATTAACCTCATACCACCCTTCCCTTCCATCTTCATGTTGGAACCTGTCGATAGCCGTATCCGGCTTCCGGCTCTCCATAACCTTTCTGTATGTCATAAAGAATGAAGAGGATTCAATGCCTTTAAAAATATCGGTGATCTTTTTCCCAATCAACTTGTTTTTAGGTATTTTGACTAACTTCGCACTTACATCATTAGCCATTACATATCGCCACTCTCTATCCAGAACAAAAACACTATCAGTTATGGCTTCGTGTAAACGTCTGTATTTTTCTTCACTCTCCCTCAGTTTCTTCTCCACCCCGTGTTTATGGAGTGACGTCTCTATAACGCCATGCAACTCTTTGCTATCAAACGGCTTGGTGATATATCCGAATGGCTCCGTTTCTTTGATCCTACCCAGGGTGGCCTCATCGGTTGATGCAGTCAAATAAACCACCGGCATATCAAATTTAGTGAGTATCTGATCCGCTACCTCGATCCCATCCATTTTACCCTGGAGTTTTATGTCTACCAGCACCAGATCAGGAGGATTCTTTTTGATTTGACTGAAAGTTTCACTTCCCGATTTTGCAATTGCGGTTACTTCATATCCGGTATTCTGAAGAGCTCTTTCAATAATTTTTGCAGTGATGGTGTCGTCTTCTACGATTAAGATTTTCGCTTTTGGCATTTTACACTCCTGTACTTTTTCACCTGGCAGGCTACCAAATTCGCCGACTGCCCCTGTAAATTCCTTTCTCTGTCCCCGTGTGGAGGATAAACTCTATCCATCAAGCTGCACTCCTCCAATAAAGAATGCACAAACCACCATGAATCGGAAATTTTAACGTCTTTCCATGAATCAGAGGTTTATATCCTATAGGTACCGAAAGTTAAAAAGTAAACTATTATTATTCGAAATGCAAGAAAATTTCTGTGTTTCGATCGTTACCTCGCAGGACTCCCCTGGGATTGAACAAAGTGAAACCAAATGCACATTCAAATATGAACGACTTTTCTTTCATCCATTTTTTTGATTCAATCCTATTGTTTTCTGAAAAACCACCGATAATAAGAGTATAAAGATCCATCTTTTCATATTCGGAAGAAGGGAGATCAGCATGGGCATTCACAATATTGATCCTCGCCAGATCGGACTTTCTAAAGAGACGCTTCCCGGCATTAAAGAGAAAAAAAATACAAAACCATCGGATGAACCTAAATTGGGGAACGGATTCACTTCGACGGATCAGACGACTCCTCTGCAGGGGTATAATCAAAAGGGCCAAGCCGTGTCCGAGGAAGTGGCTATGAATCCGAAAGTCAATGCGGCCCAGTTAAAAGTGACGATTCAGCGGGAGATTTGGGATCAGACCTATGCCCTGTTAAAGCAGTTCGCTGAAGAGAAGGGGGACGGAAGCCTTTTAGATTCCACCCTTCAGGACATGGCCCGGTTCACCGGCAATGCCCGGGACCCGCTTGGACTGGCCTCGTATTTTGCGGAAAATCCCCAGGACTGGGAAAAAGTGCAGAACGGCGGGATTCCCAATTATTTCAATGTGGAGAACACATCCGAACGCATTCTGGACATCTGGGTGCCCTATTATAACGAATCTGAGGATATTGAAGAGTGGCTGACCCAGACTAAGAACCTTATCAGTCAGGCCTATGATGAGGTTTCGCAGATGGTGGGGGGGGCCTCCCTCAACTGGTTCAGGACACCCGGGCTTATGTGATGAACGCCCTGGAAGAATTCGCCGCTGGGTATCGTGAATAACAAGGAGTTGGATAGATTTACTTTGTAGATATATCACAGCTATTACAAGTAATCCATAATTTTATTCAACAAATCTTTTC
>CAZYTI010000026.1:0-14312 GCA_964650065.1 uncultured bacterium | reverse complement strand
TTTTTGCTTCCAAAGCCATGAAAAAAGAACTGTTTCCTATCATCGATCATGGAGGGCGTGCCAAACCCGTCATCATGGCCATTATCGAGGAGGCGGTTGAAGCCGGTATCGAGGAAATCTGTCTCGTCGTCCAGGCAGTAGACAAGCCCATTTTTGAGGAGTTCTTCTGCTCACCTCCCCGTATTGAAAATTTTAACAAACTCTCCAAAGAAGATCAGGAATACAGCCAGTACATACTCGATCTGGGTCACCGAATTACATTCGTTACACAGGAGCCCCAGGACGGTTTTGGACATGCTGTATTCTGCACCAGAGAATGGGTAAAAAACGAACCGTTTTTGTTAATGCTGGGTGATCATGTCTATGCATCGGACATCGAGATATCATGCGTTCAACAATTGCTGGATGTCTACAATAGCATCGGATTGAGCGTAGTTGGATTAAAAGTGACACCAGATGATGAACTGTACAAATTTGGCTGTGCAACAGGATCCTGGCAGGAGCAAGATGCTATTCTCAGGATAACCGAATTTTCTGAGAAACCCAAAATCGAGTATGCAAAAAAACATCTTCATGTTGAAGGGATGGAGGATGATCTCTACCTGACCGTATTCGGTCAATACATCCTCACCCCGGAAATATTCGATTATCTCGAAGAGAACATCACTCATAACCATCGAGAGAACGGGGAATTTCAACTCACCTCTTGTCTGGATAAATTGCGTCAGGAGCAGGGTTTCAGCGGTGTCATCATAAAAGGAAGACGGTTTGACATTGGTGTACCGGAAGCGTACAGGCAGACGATTATTGATTACCGTAACGCCTGACCGCTGATTCACCGGATTTCGCTGATTTCACTGATGATATTAATAATTAGGAAACATTATTTTGATAATTGTTGGCCCGCCATTTGCAATATATTTGAAGTATTCGTAAAATTAATGCAAACGTAAAATTTGGAATTTGAGATTTAATTCTTTATAATTTTATCAACTTAACAAAAATATATCGAAGGGATTATTCATGAAACGGTTATTCACGATTTTGTGGATGTTCAACTTCCTGAACAGTATGGCTGCTGAGAACTACCTCATCAATGGAGGACAGGAATCGAGAATTCTCTATCAGTTGATTCAACGGGTGGATCCTGCGGGCAAAACCAAATATCTCCGACTCAGTTTTGTCATACCCGAGTCATTTCAATCTCCAACTTATAACCAACAGATCGAAAATTTTTCCCTTGAATTTAAACCTCAACCCTCCGATCGAAAAGAGGAACAGGATATACGGGGCAATCAGATTGTCCGTGTGACCTGGGACAATCCCACACAACCCGTGGATGTAACGATGCGATTTACCGCCATCAACAAAACGATTTTGAAGCGCGTCGAATCTCGCGCGTCTTTCCCTCTTACTGACATTCCCGATAATATGCAGGACTATCTTTCAGCAACCGAGCAGGTGCAAGCCAACGATAGTCGTATTCAAAGCAAAGGGAAAGAATTGGTCCAGGGTGTAAACTCCCAATTCGATGCCGTACAGAGGATCCTCACATGGGTGGTCGATCAAATGCGTTATGTGACACCACCAGTAAAGTACGATGCCCTCTACTCCTTTGAAAACGGAAAGGGGAACTGTCAAAATTATTCCCATCTCTCAGCAGCCCTGATGCGTTCGGTTGGGATTCCAGTGCGGATAGTCAACGGAGTCACACTGAAAGAACCTTATACGGTGAAAACACCCGACGGAGACTTTACATTTAAAATGGGTCAGGGCCGCCACTCCTGGATCGAGATTTATTTTTCCGATTTGGGATGGATCCCTTTTGATCCCCAGCAGAGCGAACTATTCGTTTCCAACCGATTTGTGCGCATCGAGGTCGGTGTCGATAACAAAGAAACAGTCAATGACGGTATGGTGCGATGGCGGCAGGCCAAAGGAGTACAAGGTCGGCCTCAATTTCAGGAAATCATCGAAGCCGAATTTACTCAGGATAACATCCAATTAACGCTGGAAAAACAAAACTATGGCCCCAAGGCCATGCTCATCTGTCCTGAAGTCAGAGCGACATTCAAACCCATCGTGGTTCCCCCACCTCCACCACCCGTGGAAGTTCCGGCCGACAAATTAAAACAATTGGAATATGACAAACCCTTTCTATTCGGTAACCTCGATTTCCCCCGAGGCGTGGATTTCATCTTCACCCGGGGACCGACCCAGCAGGGTGGTGAGGACGAATACGAAATGCGCAAAAATTTTATGGTAGAAACAGCAGAATATGTCACCACACAACTGAACCAGTATTCTCAGGTCTTTGTTCTGGCAAAACCACTCAAGGTAATGAAAGTCGGTTTGGCCATTCACAAATTTGGTGGAAGCGGTCAAATCTGGATAGACCTGATGGATGACAATGGAGGAAAGCCGGGTAATGTTCTGGCTACAAGTGATTTCATGTCTTTAGCCCAGATTACATCTAGAACGGGGTATGACTGGGTCGATTTTGACTTCTCCAATGAACCGCCTGTTCTCTCTCCCGGGAAATACTGGATCGGATTTGGATTCACGGGAAGTCCCATTATTAACTGGTTTTACACCTACGGGAAACCTGTAGGACCCATAGACGGGACCCGATATAAGGGTGTCTATGAAGAAGACTGGAGTGGAGCCCTGGCATATGAATTTAATTATCGGGTCGTTGGATGGACATCCGATGAGTAAACAAGGAGTTCATATAATGAAGAGTATTTGTTATTCGGGATTGCTGATCATATTGTCCACTTCCCTCTTTGCACAACAAATTGAACATATCACACCCAAATTGATCAGTTTAGGACGCGTCCAACAAGGCAGCATCGTGAAGGACGAAATCCGTTTCGTAAATAAAATGGAGATCCCAATAACCGTTAGAGGTGTAAAATCAACCTGCGGCTGTACTGCGACTGAGATTAAAAAAAGAGAGTACAATCCGGGAGATACAGCGAGGATAGCCTTCACACTCAACACACAGGGGTTTCAGGGACGCATCCGAAAGACTTTAACCATCTCCTTTCAGGAGAAGGCTATAAAAGATGAACGGATCGTGGTAGAGGCAGAAATTTACAGCGAATTGAGCGTAAATCCCAGATATATTCATATCAAGGAAGCACATAGCAATCCCGACACGGTGATTACAGCCTTTTTCACAATTCAAAACGAATCCGAGGAACCTGTCAACTGCAGTAAAATTTATGCTATCAGTGACATGATCCAGATCTTTCCGGCATCGGCAGTGATTCCACCAGGTAAGGAAAACCTAATTAAAGTGGAACTCAAACCACTGCGTTCCGGACGCCACTCCTTTTACGTCATCATCTTAACCGATAACAAAAAGAAACCGAGGATGAATGTCCCGATCTTTGTCAACATTGAAAATTAAACTGCGGAAGATACTGATTCAACTGACCATTCTGGGCTTGGGCGCGCTGGTTGTCGGTATACTCTCAAATCAGTTTCACAGCCAGGGAATCAAGTGGAAAATTCTTCAGTTGTCAGTTCCTACCTTGTCCGGTCAATCCCAGTGGACCTACGTGTCGGTGGACTCGGCGTTCTTTCTTTTTCTCCAGCAAGAGGATGAATTTATAGACATAAGGATCCGTGACGATTTCGAAATCGATCACATCCCCAATGCCCATTCCCTTCCCTTTTTTGAATTTTTTGATACTCCACATAAGTTCAACCAACAGGATAAAAGCACGACCTATATTCTGTATGATCTCGAACGAAACTCCAAAACTGTCCGGTTGATGGCCCGCCAGTTGATCAAGGAAAGATTCAACAGTGTATATGTCATGCGCGGTGGCTTCGTGGAATGGCTGGATAAGACCTATCCTGTAGAAGGAGGAACGAATTGAGAAGAGGCTGGGGGAAATGGATACTTCTTGTTCTCCGCCTCGGTTTCGGGGGAATACTCATTGCCGCATCCATCGATAAAATCCAGCATCCTTACCCATTTGCCGAAATCGTTGAGAACTACCGCGTACTCGGAGAAGGACTATCCCGGTGGATAGCCGTCTGGATACCCTATCTGGAGGCAATCACAGGATGTTTTCTGATTCTGGGAATCTGGTTGGAAACAACCGTCATTATGAATGCCGTCCTCATGAGTCTATTCTGGATTCTGGTCACACAGGCATTCATACGGGGATTGGATATACGCTGCGGGTGCTTCTTCGTGGAAGGCGAATCGAAAATAGGGATCTTAAAAATACTGGAAAACACGCTTTTTGCAGGTTTTGCAGGTTTACTTGTGAACTTAACATTAATGAAGAATAAATTGAAAATAAAAAATGAATAGTATCGATATCATCATTTTAATCTTACTGGGCTTTTTTTGCATCAAGGGCTTTTTCCGCGGATTCATCATGGAAATATTCACGTTGGTTGGACTATTACTGGCCTATGTGATCGCCTTGCGTGAAATGAATTCCTTGGCTTCGTTAATCGACAGCCTGTTTCATCTGCCCCCATTGATAGCCAATGTGTTGAGCTTTACGTTCATTTTCTTATTGGTCGTGCTCCTATGCCGATTGTTGGCCGGTGCCCTTCGAAAACTCACACGTTGGACCTTTCTCGGTTGGATAGACAGGGGCGGTGGTATCATGTTCGGACTATTCAAAGGGGCTCTGGTTGCCAGTCTTCTGGCACTCCTGGTATCCCTTGTCCCCATCTCCGATGAATTGGAGAGAGAAAAAAGCGACTCCTTTTTATTTCGTCCCGTACGTTCGGTGGCACCCGCTGTTTTCAATTTTATTAAGCATACTTTTCCCAAAACGAAAGATTTTTACGACGAGGTCAGTGAGGGACTATCGGGAAAATCAAAAGAAATGGTGGATAAGATATTATCCAAACGAATCGATTCACTCCAGCAAAATTTTAAGGATCGTGTTAAATAAAAAGAACAATGATTCAACTCAAATATTAGAGTTCGACACTATAAAGGGAAAGGTGTCTGAACTCACTGTTTCCGTCACAGGAAAAGAACAAATCGATTCCCTATCGCCCTTCTCGGAAAGCGAGGCTTTAAAAAAGGAACTGGATAGGGTAACGGAATTGAAAAACCTGCTGGAATTCGACGATCCCTTCCCCCTCTATGAATTCGCCGATCTTAGACCCTATCTGAATCGTGTGGAAATGATCGGAAGTTACCTTCAACCAGAAGATTTTCTCACTTTACTCCGATTCCTGCAGATATCGAGACAAATTATAAAATACTTCAATGATCATCCCGAAAAATATACTTCTCTCAAGGAATTGTCTCGGAAATTAGTTCCCCAACACGAATTGGAAAAATCGATTTCTCGAATTATCGATCAACATGCCCAGGTCAAGGATCGTGCTTCACCCGTTCTTGCTCGGACACGCCAGGAAATCAATCGGAAGACTTCCCGGGCTCGCAAACGCCTGGAAGTAATGCTTAAAACTCTGAACGCCAAAGGGTATGCGCAGGAAGATGCTCTGGCGTTTCGTGAAGGTAGACTGGTCATTCCCATGAAAGAGACCCAGAAGGGTCGGTTAAAGGGAATCATCATCGACCAGTCTGCCAGTGGAGCCACGCTTTATATGGAACCCCTGGAAACCCTGGAATTGAACAACGAAATTCGTCGCCTGAAAGTCCAGGAACGCCAGGAAATCGAAAACATACTAAAGAATCTGACCAATCAGGTTCGAGAGAATTTTGCTGATCTCCAGGAAAGTTTCAGGATCTTGGGCATATTAGACGGTTATACTGCCAGAGCCCGATTCTCCATTGAGATAGGAGGGAATGCTGCGGCCATTGCAGAGAATGCTTCACTGGAAATTTATAATGGTCGTCATCCTCTCCTTTTATTGAAGGGTAGCAGGGAAAAAGTCGTACCTCTCACCCTGCAATTGGGTGGAGAGATTAAGACATTGATCATCACCGGACCCAATGCTGGGGGAAAAACCGTGGCTCTCAAAACAGTCGGTTTACTGGCCATGATGCACCAACATGGACTCCACATCCCAGCCGATGACACCACTTCACTTCCCCTTTTCTCTAAAATTTTTGCCGATATTGGGGATCAACAATCCATAGAGCAGGATCTTTCCACATTTTCTTCTCATATTGGTAATATAAAATCTATTTTAGGAATGGCCGATTCCAGGGGTCTGGTACTTATGGATGAGATCGGCTCAGCGACTGATCCTGCTGAAGGTGCCGCATTAGCCGAAGTGGTATTGAGACATTTGACTCAAAAAGGATGCCTCTCGTTGGCGACCACTCACATGGGGACATTGAAAGTTTTTGCTCACGAGGAATCCGGAGTCGAAAACGGCTCTATGGCTTTTGATCAGACAACATTAAAGCCGACCTACCGTTTTCAGATGGGAATTCCCGGATCATCATATGCTTTCGAAATCGCCGAAAGGCTTGGACTCTCTCTTCAAATGATTCAAGAGGCAAGACAACTTACAGGCCAAGAACGAGGCAAACTGGATCGCCTCATCCTTCACCTGGAAGAAGAACTTCAAAGGACCCAGGGATTGCTCAATGACGCAGAAATTAAGGAGAGTGAACTGTCGGGTCTGGTTAAACTCTACCGGGAAAAAATCGATGATCTCCAGAAGTCGAGTGAAGATAAGAAACAAAAGATCATCCAGAAGGCCGAAGATTTGCTTCAAGAGACGAATGCTGTCATTGAACGTGTGGTGCGGGAGATTCGGGAAAGTCAAGCAGCGCGGGATTCCATTAAGAAGGCCAAACACACACTCACAAACCACAGAAAAAAGTTAGAGACCCTTTCCGTAAAAAAAGAGCAGGATGAAGATCATGCATTCAATCAAGGAGATTGGGTTCTCTGGAAAGGGCACAAAGGTAGAGGTGAGATCGTTTCAAAGCCGGATAATTCAGGTCGCATCCTCGTTCAATGGAACGAAGTAAAACTACGGGTTCCGACTCATGAGTTAACACCGACGCAAGGCCCCGAAAAAAAGATGCCCTCAAAGCGTATGACCAAATATTCCCTGGATCGACACGTCACCAACGAAATCGATCTGCGTGGTTTCACAGCCGATGAAGCTATTGAAGCCGTGGCAAGATATCTATCCGATGCAGCATTAACCGGCCTGTCGCAGATCGGCATTATCCATGGAAAGGGTACGGGTATCCTCCGTCGAGAAGTAGGCAATTATCTTAAAAATCATCCCCTGGTCAAGAGTCAACGTCTCGGGAATTGGAATGAAGGAGACACTGGAATTACTATCGTGGAGTTAAAGTGAAAATTCCTGATGAAAAAATAGAGGAAATTCGAGAAGCCACAGATATTGTCGAAATCATAACCCAGCATGTCACCCTTAAAAAAAGGGGCAAATCGTTTGTCGGATTATGTCCCTTTCACAGCGAGAAAACACCGTCTTTCAGCGTTGATCCAGTAAGGGGATTCTATCATTGTTTCGGTTGTGGTGCAGGAGGTAATATATTTACATTCGTCATGCAAATGGAGAATGTAGGTTTTCCGGAAGCAGTCAGATCCCTGGCAGATAAGGCCGGCATTCCCATTCCGAACTATCATGATGACAATGATGCGGAGAGGGAAACTGAGGCCCTGTACCACGCAAATCATTTTGCAGGAACTTTTTTCCAGAAGTGTCTCACAGACACTGAAGAAGGAAACAAGGCACTCAACTATATTCTAAAGAGACAGTTCAATCGAAAAACCATAGAAGATTTCCAAATAGGATATGCCCCGGACACTTGGGATAAACTTTTAAATGAGGGTAATAAGGGTTCTATCCGACCTGAGATTCTCAAACAAGCTGGATTGGTCGTACCTCGTAATGACGGAAAAGGATATTATGACCGGTTTCGGGGGAGACTCATGTTTCCCATCATGAATCCATCAGGACGGATTGTGGGTTTTGGGGGAAGGACCCTAAAAAAGAATGAAAAAGGCCCCAAGTATCTCAACTCCCCGGAAACTAAAATCTATCAAAAGAGCCGCCTGCTTTACGGCCTTTTCCAAGCCAAAACAGGCATTCGCAGAGAAGATCAGGCGATACTTGTTGAAGGATATACCGATCTCATGAGGTTATTCCAATGTGGCCTGGATTACACCGTGGCCACATCAGGAACGTCTTTGACCGAACAGCAGGCTAAAATTCTCTTTCGCTATACAAAAAATATCATCCTCGTGTTTGATGGCGATTCAGCTGGATTCACTGCAGCACTGAGAGGGTTGGATGTGCTGTTGAAAGCCGGACTCCATGTACATGTAGCACCATTACGTGAAGGTTCGGATCCGGACACCTTTCTTCGGGATCATGGCGTGGAAGCGATGGCCGTATTATTAAATTCTGCCCAAACCCTCGTCGATTTTCACCTCGGGCTGCAAAAGAAGAAAGGTAGATTGGAAACACCGGAAGACAGAGCTGCCGTGACCCGTGTGATACTGGATACGATATCCTATGTACAAGACCCATTAGAGCGTAACCTGATGATCAAAGACTTGTCCGAAAAAATTGGGGTCGAGGAGTCACTTCTCGTTCAGCAACTCCATCCCGTACGGGATGGAGTTGCCGTACGGGAAGGATCTCCTGACAAAGTACAGGAACAATCCATATCCTCCGCACGAGAAACGGCTGAAATAAATCTTTTAAAACTCCTTATTGAGGATAGAACAAAATGGGGAGGAAAGATATTCCAACATATTCAGCCGAATCATTTCCAAAAGAAAGAAGCCCGTATCCTGATCGATCAACTCTATGAAGGGTATCTCCAGGGCGACAAATTTCATACCAAAGCCCTCAGTGTTCAGTTCAGTGAAAGACCTCTCATTTCCAAATATCTATCCAAAATCATGGCGGATCCCTTAGGAGAATCCGTGGATCGAAACCAACTTGGGTTGGACTGTCTGTTAAGTTTAAAGCAGGAAGAAATCCAGAAAAAGATCCGTCAGATTCAGGAAAAAATGAAATCTTCAAAAGGTAACAACAGGGATGATTTGGAATATCGAAAAAAATATCTAAAATTCAAAGACGAACTTGCCAAAACCAGAAAAACATTGATAACCACCTGGAAAAAAAATCTTGAAATTTGAAGAAAAAATCATTATACTGAGTCGGGCCCATAGCTCAGATGGTTAGAGCGACGGACTCATAATCCGTTGGTCGGAGGTTCGAGTCCTCCTGGGCCCACGTAAATAAAACAGGAGGACATATTAGAGATTGGAAAAATTAATCTGGCTTTGGGAAAATTCATTGTCTTTTCAGATGAATTCTCTCACACAAGATGAGTGAATAGAACGAAGAGTGCACCTCCTATGGGTGCACTTTTTTATGTGGGGAGAAATTGACCACAAATAATGAGGAGGTTTTTTTGCAGCAGGTCTTAAATCAATTAATCAAACTTCAAAAGCTTGACTCACAATTTGCCCAGTTGGAGAGTTTAAGAGGAGATCTCCCCCATCAAGTAAAACGTCTTAAAAAAGAAGTCGAAGATTCCGAGAAATCCTTGACTATGAATGAGGAAAAACTCCGTGCTTATCAAAAAGAGCGGGGTATCACAGAGATGGAAGTCATGGCTTTACAGGGGAAAGAAAAAAAGTATCAGTCACAACTTTTCGAAGTCAAGACTAACCGAGAGTATGATGCGGTTACACATGAGATTGAAGCGGTGAAAACGGGTATTCAGGAGAAGGAAACACGAATTCTTGAATTAATGGATCTCGAAGAAGAAATGAAGCAATTGCTCAAAAATAATGAGACTGAAATCGAGAACATAAGGAATCAGCTCGATAAAGTGAGCAAAAAATTGAGCAAGCAGATTGAAAAGACCGAGAAAGACGAAGCCGTGTTGATGCACGAAAAGGAAAAGATCGAACGAAAATTGACACCGAGACATCTAACGACGTACGAAAGAATCAGAAAGGCAAAGAATGGCCTCGCCGTGGTATCGGTTTTACGAAATGCATGTGGTGGGTGTTTCAAGACCCTGCCTCCACAAAGAATTCTCGAAATCCGGAACATGGACCGCATCTTTCTATGCGAAGTATGTGGGCGGATTCTTATATGGGATGAGAAAGAATCTTAGGAATAAAATTGAATATCGTGGCATACATTGACGGTTCCTGCTTGGGAAATCCAGGTGAGGCAGGATATGGGGTTGTAATCAAGGACGAGGAGGGCACGATCCTGGATGCCGTAGGCCGCTACATCGGGAAGGCAACCAACAATGTTGCCGAGTATCGAGGTCTTTTGGGCTGTCTGGAATTAACGAAACAATACGGGGCTGACTCTTTAACGGTCTATTCGGACAGTCAACTGGTCGTGAACCAGATGAAAGGAATATATCGAATAAAAAAGGCGCACCTAAAAGTTCTTCATTCCCAGGCTTTGGAGGCGATACAAAACGAAGAAATTCGATTTTCGATTCATCATATACCCAGAGAAGAGAATCGTATCGCCGATGGATTGGCCAGACGGGCCATTCGTTTACGTTCAGAAATCAGGGACTAAGTACACCCGATTTTCATGATATTCATTTTTTAAAAAATAAAAGATAGTGTCGATATAAAACAGATGAAAAGGTTCCTGAGGAAAGGACGGGTGATCGCTCCGTTCCTGAATTTTAGGATCGGGGAGGAAAGTCCGAACTCCACAGGGTAGGATGCTCCGAGCATCGGAGGCATCCCGACACATCGGGATGACGGAAAGTGCCACAGAAAACAAACCACTCCGGTTCCGAGAAATCGGAATCGGAGAAAGGGTGAAAAGGTGAGGTAAGAGCTCACCGGTTCGATGGTGACATCGAGCGCATGGTAAACCCCATCTGGAGCAAGGCCAAATAGGTGAGAATTTCCCGTCCGCACGGCGGACGGGATGCGAGGCGACCCGTCTCGTTATGACTCACGGGTAGGCCGCATTAGATAAATGATCACCGTTCCGATATTTTCGGAATACAGAATTCGGCTTATAGTTCTCTCTTTAGGGACCCACTAAATGAAAAGGACCTCGTATTGAAATGGGTTGTTACAGACCAGCCTGATCCGGATGCTTTAAAGTATCTCATCGAAACTTTATCTGTACCCAAGGTCATCGCTAAAATCCTCTTTAATCGCGGCATCAAATCTCCCGAAGAAGCAAAATGGTTTTTCCGATCAGACTGGAAAGATCTCAATGATCCCTTTCTGATGAAAGACATGGACAAGGCCGTTGACAGGGTATTACTGGCCCTGAACCGGAATGAACCCATTTTTATCTATGGCGATTACGATGTCGATGGTATCACAGGTGTAAGTCTCCTCACCCTATTCTTGAGGGAATTGGGGGGTAAAATTCACTTCTACATTCCCAATCGATTGGAGGAAGGGTATGGACTATCCAAATCCGGTATTCAGAAGGCGACCAATGTGGGTACCCGTCTATTGATCTCTGTGGATTGCGGTATTACAGGCATCGAAGAAGTCCTCCTGGCCCGAGAGATGGGGATCGATGTGATTATCAGTGACCATCATGAACCCGGTCATGATGAACCCGAAGCTGTAGCCATACTCGATCCCAAGCGTGAACATTGCAGCTATCCTTTTAAGGAATTGGCCGGGGTGGGTGTAACTTTCAAATTAATTCAAGCCATAGCACAAAAACTGAATCTAGATGAAGAAGTTTTTAAAAAATATATTGACTTGGTTGCTCTGGGTAGTGCGGCAGATATCGTTCCCCTGACCGATGAGAACCGACTCTTGGTAAAAAAGGGATTAGAAAGAATGAACCAGCACAATCGGCTGGGGTTCAATGCTTTGGTGGAAAGTTCGGGACTGAGGGGGAAAAAGATAGGGACTGGTCAGATCGTATTCATCCTGGCACCTCGTATCAATGCTGTGGGTCGTCTGGGAAACGCCGAACGAGCCGTTCGCTTACTCATCACCGAATCTGAACAGCAGGGGAAAAATATCGCCAATATTCTCGAGGCCGAGAATCAGAATCGAAAGAGCATCGACGAGGAGACCTACCAACAAGCTCTGGCAATGATCGAATCGGAGTATGATGTTGAAGTCGACCGAGCAGTTGTCCTGGCTAGAGAAGGATGGCATTCGGGTGTCATAGGCATCGTGGCTTCACGCATTGCAGAACAAGTTTACCGTCCGACCATCATGATTACCATAGATAATGAAATCGGCAAAGGCTCTGCAAGAAGTATTTCGAATTTTGATATCTATTCAGCACTTAAAGAGTGCGAAGAACATCTCCTCGGTTTTGGTGGACATCGCTATGCCGCCGGTCTCACAATAGAGACGAAAAAAATCCCCCATTTTCAGGCAGCATTTAAGAAAATCGCTTTAGAGACAGTGAAAGATGAAAACCTTATTCAACAACTCAATGTTGATGCAGAAATAATGCTTCCTGAGATTAATGACAGACTCGTCTCTATGTTAAATCTCTTTGCACCTTTTGGACCTAAAAATATGCGACCGGTATTTCTATCCCGTAATCTGCGAGTCGTAGGAACTCCAAGAGTCGTTGGGAGAAATCATCTAAAGTTCAGAGTGAGGCAAGGAGGGAAAGTTTTCGATGCTATTGGGTTTGACCTGGGAGGCCTTCACTATAGATTAACTCCGGGTGAAGATAATCTAGATATGGTTTATGTCATAGAGGAAAATTATTGGAATGGACAAGTCAAGATCCAACTGCGTGTAAAGGATCTGAGGTGAAAAAACAGACAAATATGAAATTACTGTAAAAACGAAGTTTCTATTGGCTTCGTGTCTAAGTGGCGCTGTGCAATTTATTTTTAAAGTAGGATCAATCCACCGGAGAAACCATGGCCTTTGATGAAACTGCAAAAATATGGCTGAACGGAAAATTTATCAACTGGAAAGATGCAACGATTCACCTGGCATCTCATGTTATTCATTATGGTAGTAGTGTGTTTGAGGGGACACGCTGTTACAGGACAAAAAATGGTTCGGCCATTTTTCGACTCAAGGATCATAACCAAAGACTACTTAACTCTGCCAAGATCTGTCGTATGGCCATCCCATACAGTTTGGGGGATATCAATGAGGCTTGTCGGGAACTTTTAAGGAAAAATCACTATGATGAGGCTTATATCAGACCTATCGTTTATCGGGGATACCACTCTTTGGGACTCGATCCGAGAAAATGTCCGGTAGACATGGCCATCCTTACATGGAAATGGGGAAAGTATCTGGGACCCGAAGCCTTGGAACAGGGTGTGGACGTTAGAATCTCATCATGGAATCGTCTTGCACCAAACACAATGCCATCCATGTCCAAAAGTGGCGCTAATTACATGAACTCTCAGCTTATCAAATTAGAAGCTTGCCAGGATGGATATGTTGAAGGCATTGCATTGAACCGAAACGGCACACTGTCAGAAGGCAGCGGGGAGAATCTATTTGTTGTTATGAATGAGGTGATTTACACACCTCTCCTGTCGGATTCTATCTTACCGGGTATTACTCGTGATTCAGTCATGAGGATTGCCCGTGATTTAAATTATCAAGTTATCGAACGTTCTCTTCCTAGGGAGATCCTCTATATTGCAGATGAAGTCTTTTTTACAGGTACAGCGGCAGAAATTACACCCGTACGATCTGTGGACCGTATTCCCGTCGGCCAGGGAAGCCGTGGACATATTACCAAACAGATACAGGATAAGTTTTTTGGTATTGTTTTGGGAGAAGTTGAAGACGAATATGAATGGTTGGATTATATAATTTGACTGAAATCGTTCTTTGAGAGAATTATCTTCCCTCAAACGGAGTGGTGGATAAAAATGAAAAAACGGAGAAGAGCTCGCGAGTTGGCTCTACAGGAACTATATGGCTGGGAAATATCAGGCAACACGATTGAGGTTGTACTGAAGCGTATGACCGATGAAAATGAGGCAGAAGAAGAAATTGTAACATTTGCCTCCGAACTTTTAACAAGAACCATACTGAGCAAAGTCACATTGGATGAGGATGTAGTCTCCGTGGTAGAAAATTGGGAGTTTGGACGGATTGCCCTGATTGACAGATTGATTCTCCGGCTGGCCCTCTGTGAATTTCTCCATTTCGAAGAAATCCCACCAAAAGTAACCATCAATGATGCCATCGACATGGCAAAGAAATACAGCACATCACAGAGCGGACGATTTGTGAATGGCATTTTGGATTCTCTCTATCAAAAATATAAATCAGAGAACAGAATAAAAAAAAGGGGAAGAGGATTAATGGATTAAAAAGCGTGGTGGATTTAAATTGGTCATGTTGGGAGCCACAGACGCTTTTTATAATAAAGATTATAAGAAAGCC